>CAMAWC010000043.1 GCA_945861875.1 Bordetella parapertussis | reverse complement strand
AGTCCATAAATCGTCATTCCCGCGAAAGCGGGAATCCATTTTGACTCAATGAATCCACGCTTTAGGTCAAGGTGGATTCCCGCTCCCCGATTAAAGCATTCGAGGACAAGCTTCGCGGGAATGACGGACTTAATCAGAGCTTCCCTAGGATTAAGTCGCCGGGACAGGGTGGGCGTCGCCGATGGCCACTTCACGGCGCACGAAGCTGCCGTCCGCCAGCCGGTCACGATGGTCAAGCCAGACCTCCCAGCGCAGTCCGGGTCGCGCCGCCGCGCTGAATAAACCGTACCACCACAAGGGGTCACGAATGGTGGCGTGGGCGTTCTCGCCGTTGGGCAAGTGCTTGCCGGCCGGATAAACCGCCACCGAGGCAAATACGAACAACGTGGCGTAGCCAAACAACTCCCCGATAATCCAGGCCAGGTCTTCCTCCGGACAATGTTCCAGCACATCGGTGCAGATGACGCCGTCAAATTGCCCTGCGGGCGCCCCTGAGTAGGGCTGATAACCGGGATCGTAGCACTGGATGAAATCGACACCCCAGTAGTCCTGGACGCTGTCGAACTGCCCGACAGCCCCGCCCTCGAGCGCATGGGACAGGTACTGCGTGCCCTTGCCGCTGCCGTAGTCAAGGATATTGGCCGCGCGTGTCGCATCAATCAAGCACTTGATGCGCACCGCCTGCGGCGCGAGGCTCTTTCCCGGAAAGGTCTGCGCCGCGGGCAAGCCCGAAGACTTCTCACCTTCCAGGTGCATGGTGCGGTACTGCGCCAAAAGCTCGAGGTAACGCGGGCTGGGTCGTTCGCGGGTGAATTTGCCGAGCATGTTTCGCCGCTACCGGTAAATTTTCATCTTAGCGCAACAGCCGCGACAGAACGACCTCGAGTTGCAAGGGATCGATGCGGTAATCCCAATCGTGGGCCGATGGTGCGGAATCGGCCACCGGCGTGCCCGTCACACGCTCATAGCTCTGGCCCAATTGCGCCGCCAGGATACGGATGAACTCGGCGCCGCGTTCGAAATTGTGCAATTCCACATAGACCGCATCGGTCGGCGCAAATACGATGTTGGACAATCCCGACCCGGTGCCGGCAACGACGATTTGCGCGCGCGAGAACAGCGCGAGTTGTTCGGCAAACGACATCTCCCCGGCCAGCACGGTGCGAAAGCCGTGGCCCGCCAGCAGGCCTTCGATCTCGGCTTCATTGACGATATGCCGCATGGCGGCGTCGCGGCGCGATACAAACAGGCGAGAACCGTCATGCGGCGGCGCGGCGCGCCCGAGCAGGCTGCGGCGCAACCACAACAGTGCCGCCGGATGCAGGTGGAATTCATCCGACCAGAGTGAGGGCACCCACAGCGTGTCGAAGCGGCAGGCCTCCCCGGGAGCCACACGCAACAGGCGCGATTCACTGATCCCCAGCATGGCAAGGGCTTCGAGCTGCGCCAGCGCAATATCGGCGCCCACCACCAGGCGCAGCGACGCGAGTCCGGGCTGCTGTGCAATGGTCAGCAATCGCGGCAGGCAATCGACCAGCCAGTGGTAATACGAGGGGCGGCTGCCAAGCAGCACGCAGGGTTCACCCACCCGCGTTACTGCGGCGGGCAGGCGCAGCGTGACGGCATCGCCCCGCGCCGCCGCCACCCAGGGCGAACGCGACGGATTGGCCGCGAGGCTCTGGTGCAGCGTATCAACAAGCAGTCCGGCCTCATCCGAGTAAAGCAGCCACTCGCCGCCAAGCAGTGTCACCTCCGGCACCGAGGCCAGCCAGGGCCGGAAGCGCCAGGGAAAATTGCGCCATGCCGGCTCGATTTCCGCCGGGACCACAATGGCATCGGCGCGCGCAAGCCAGTCCTCGTGCGCGCGCAAGGTCGTCACGAATTCATTGTGCATGGCATCCCCGTTCATCACGAAGCTATACCATAGGCGTCATCGCTTTGACAAACGGCCGAAGGCCCGGGGGACCATCGCACGCACGCCCCCTGACGCGGTCGGCACTTTTGCGGCAAACTCTCGCCTTGCAGCAAATACAACGGAGGAAACCCCCATGAACACCAGCATGCCCCTACCGCGCAAGGCCGCCCTCACCGCGCTTGCATCCGTCATTTCGATTGCCGCGAGCCTGCTCATGCCGGCAAGCGCCGGCGCGCAGGAAATCACGCTGCGCGCGGTCAGCGCCTTTCCCGAAAACAGCATTTACGTCACACGCTTCGTGAAGTGGATCGAACAGGTCAACAAGGAGGGCAAGGGCGTATTGCAGGTCAACTTCATCGGCGGCCCCAAAGCCATCCCGACCTTCGAGATGGGCAATGCGGTCAAGACCGGCGTGGTCGACATCGGCCTTTCGACCGGCGCCTACTACACCAACCTCATGCCCGAAGCCGATGCCTTGAAAATGGCCCAGGTCACCATGGCCGAGCAGCGCAAGAACGGCGCCTTTGAGCTGATCAATGAGATCTGGGCGAAAAAGGCCAACATGTATTACCTCGGCCGCCCGATCGAGCACCAGCCCTTTCACCTCTACATCAACAAGAAAATCGACAAGCCCGACCTCACCGGCATGAAGATCCGCATCACGCCGGTGTACCGCGACTTTTTCCAGGCGCTGGGCGCCAACGTCATCGTCACGCCGCCGGGCGAGGTCTACACCGCGCTCGAACGCGGCGTAATCGACGGCTACGGCTGGCCGATAGGCGGGATTTTCGACTTCAACTGGCAGGAAAAAACCAAGTACCGCGTCGACCCGGGGTTTTACAACGCCGAGGTTTCGGTGGTGATGAACCTCGATGCTTGGAAAAAGCTGACCGCGCCGCAACGCGCCTACCTGCAAAAGCAGGTGCTCGCCATGGAGGCGCTCAACGTTGACTGGTTGCGCAACAACGAGGAAGAAACCAAGCGCCAGGCCGCGGCCGGCATCGAGACCATCAAGTTTGATGCGGCGACGAGCAAGCAGTTTTACGACAAGGCCTATGAAGTGGGTTGGGCCGGTGCCATCAAGGCCAGCCCCGAGTACGGCGAGAAGCTGAGAAAAGCACTGAGCAAGTAAGCGCAAGCGTCAGGTTGGGCGTCATTGCGAGCGCAGCGAAGCAATCCCGTCGCGATTGTGCCGCCCGCAGCAACGCGACGAGATTGCTTCGTCGCTTTGCTCCTCGCAATGACGTGAATTTTTTTATAGAAATCACAAACCGTTCCCCGTTCGCCCCGGGGTAATGCCATTTCAGGATTCATGGAAAAGCTCTCCTCTTTGTACGGCAGATTGCTTGACGCGCTCGCGTTGCTTGCCTGCGCCGTGCTGTTCCTGATGATGCTGATGATCTGCGGCGACGTGCTGCTGCGCAATGTGCCGCTCATCCCGGGCCTGCGCGGGCTCGCCTGGTCGAATGAACTCTCCGAGAGCATGCTGTACCTCATCACCATGCTGGTGGCGCCGTGGATATTGCGCCGCGGCCAGCACATCCGCGTCGACATCGTGCTGGTGGTGCTGCCGCGCCGTGTGGCCTGGTACTGCGAATGGATCTCCGACGCCCTCGCCCTCGCCTGCTGCCTGATCATCATGGTCTATGGATCCAGCGCGGCGATCAGCAGTTACAAATCAGGTTCGATGGTGATCAAGACGCTGGTGACACCGGAGTGGTGGGCGCTCGCGCCCCTGCCCATCGCCTTTGCCCTGCTCGCCATCGAGGTGGTGTTTCGCATGCACAGGCTCTACGAGGGCGAACGCGGCCCGCGCCACGACGCGGTGTCGGCGGCATGAGCCCGAGCACGAGCGCAGGCGCGAGCCTTCTCGTTGCGAGCGTAACGGGTGCGAACGTATGAGCTGGCAGGCGGCGGCGTGGCTGATGCTGGGCGGTTCCACCGTGCTGATTTTCATCGGCCTGCCGGTGGCCTTCTGCTTCCTCGTCATCAACCTCATCGGCGCCTGGCTGTTCCTCGGCGGCGAACCGGGCATGGTGCAGCTGGCGCGCTCGAGCGTGTCCTCGGTCACCAGTTTCGCCCTCACGCCCATTCCGCTGTTTGTGCTGATGGGCGAAATCCTGTTCCACACCGGCATTGCGGTAAAAGTCATAGACGGCATCGAACGCCTGATACACGAAGTGCCCGGTCGCCTCGCCGTGGTGGCGGTGGTCGCCGGCACCGTGTTCTCGGCCATTTCCGGTTCGACCATCGCCACCACCGCCATGCTGGGCAGCCTGATGGTGCCGGTCATGCTAAAGCGCGGCTACCATCCGACCATGGCCACCGGCCCGATCATGGCGATAGGCGCGGTGGACATGCTCATCCCGCCCTCGGCGCTCACCGTGCTGCTTGGCAGCCTGTCGGGGATATCCATTTCCAAGCTGCTGATCGGCGGCGTCATGCCCGGCTTGCTGCTCGCGGCCGCCTTTGTCGTCTACATCATCGTGCGCGTCAAGCTCAATCCGGAACTCGCGCCGCGCTCGGCCATAGAGGAATACTCCGGCTGGGAGAAACTGCGGCCGTTTTTCCAGTACGTGCTGCCGCTGGTATCGATTTTCGGCATCGTCGTCGCCTCGATGGCGGCCGGCTGGGCCACGCCGACCGAATCGGCGGCCATTGGCGCCCTTGCCACACTCGCGCTCGCCCTTGCTTATCGCGCACTGTCGCTCGCCAACCTGGTTGCCGCCTTGCGCGGCACCGCCGGCATCTCCGGCATGATCCTGTTCATCATTGTCGGTGCCACCACTTTTTCACAGATCCTGTCGTTTTCTGGCGCATCCAACGGGCTGGTGCAACTCATCACCGGCCAGGGCCTGCCGCCGATGGTGGTGATCGCCGGCATGATGCTGATCCTCATCTTCCTCGGTATCTTCGTCGACCAGGTGAGCATGATGATGATCACCCTGCCGATTTTCATGCCGGTGGTGCAGGCCTTCAACATCGACCTCGTGTGGTTCGGCGTGATGTTCCTCATTTGCATGCAACTGGGGCTGCTGCTGCCGCCGCACGGCATGCTGCTGATGACCATGAAGGGCGTGGCACCGCCGCAAGTCAGCATGGGCCATATTTTCCAGGCGGTGACGCCTTATGTACTGATGAGCATTGTCGTGCTTATCCTGGTGTTTTTCGTGCCGGCGGTGGCGGTGTGGCTGCCCGGCCTGATCGGATGATAAGGAACTAAATGGAACGTTCATTCACCGAAGAAGTGGAATTGCTCAAGCTCGGCCAAGGCGACACCTTCAACGGCGAGGGCATACTCGCCGTGACCAAGGCGCTGCTGCAGTCGGGCGTGTCTTACGTCGGCGGCTACCAGGGCGCGCCGGTGTCGCACATGATGGACGTGTTGAACGATGCGCGCGACATCATGGACGAGCTGGGCATCCACATCGAGACCAATGCCTCGGAGGCCGGTGCTGCGGCGATGCTTGGCGCCTCGATCAATTACCCGATACGCGGCGCGGTAACCTGGAAGTCCACCGTAGGCACCAACGTCGCCTCCGATGCGCTGTCCAACCTCGCCTCGGCCGGGGTCAAGGGCGGCGCGCTGATCGTCATTGGCGAGGATTACGGCGAGGGATCGTCCATCATCCAGGAGCGCAGCCACGCCTTTGCCACCAAGTCGCAAATATGGCTGCTCGATCCGCGCCCCAACCTCACCACCATCACCAATATGGTGGAAAAAGGCTTTGAATTATCCGAAGCCTCGAGCACGCCGGTATTCCTCGAGCTGCGTATCCGCGCCTGCCACGTGCACGGCAGCTTCAAGACCAAGGCCAACAAGCGGCCGCTGGTGTCGACGCGCGACGCACTCGAGAACCCCGATTTCGACTATAGCCGCATCTGCCTGCCACCGGCCACCTACGCGCAGGAAAAACAGAAAATAGAAGTGCGCTGGCCGGCGGCGGTAAAGTTCATACGCGAGCACAAGCTCAACGAGTTCTTTGACGGCGACCTCGCCGACACCGGCATCATTTGCCAGGGCGGCCTGTACAACGCCACCGTCCGCGCGCTACAGCAGCTGGGCCTTGCCGACGCCTTTGGCGAAACACGCATTCCGATTTACTGCCTTAACGTCACCTACCCGCAGATTCCCGAGGAGGTGGTGCGGTTTTGCAGTGGCAAATCGGCGGTGCTGATTGTCGAGGAAGGCCAGCCGGCCTATATCGAGGAATCCATTCTCGCCACGCTGCGCCGCCACGAAGTGAACGCCACGCGCATATTCGGCAAGGAAGCGGGCAAGCAGGACAACGTGGTGTTTCCGCTTGCCGGCGAATACACCGGCGAGACCGTGCTCAACGGCGTGGCGCGCTTTGTCGAGGCGGCAGCGCCGCGCGGCCTTGACGTGTCGGCGGTGCGGGCCACGTACGAACGCCTGGTGTCGTCAAAGAAAAAGGCCGCCGACATGCTGGGCGTGACCGTGCCGGCGCGCCCGCCGGGCTTTTGTGTCGGCTGCCCCGAGCGTCCGGTGTTCTCGGCGATGAAGCTGGTGGAGCGCGACCAAGGCAAGCTGCATATCTCGGCCGACATCGGCTGCCACCTGTTTTCGACGCTGCCGCCGTTCAATATCGGCAACACCGTCCTGGGCTACGGCCTGGGCCTCGCTTCGAACTCCGCCATCGATCCGCTTTTCTCGCGCCGCACCGTGACCATCATGGGCGACGGCGGCTTCTGGCACAACGGCCTCACCTCGGGCATCGCCAACTCGGTGTTCAACCGCGACGACGGCATCCTGGTAATCATGAAAAACGGCTACACCTCGGCCACCGGTACGCAAAACATCCCCTCCTCGCCGCACCAGACCGAGTTCAAGGCCGCCGACATGGGCATTGAGCGCACGCTCAAAGGCCTCGGTGTGTCGTGGATGAAAACGGTGAACAACTACCATGTCGCCGACATGGCCAAGACCCTGCGCGACGCCATGACCAGTTCCTACCAGGGCCTCAAGGTGATCATTGCCGAGGGTGAATGCCAGCTCGAGCGCCAGCGGCGCATCAAACCGATCAACGCGGCGAAAATGCAACGCGGCGAGCGCGTGTTGCGCACGCGCTTTGGCGTGGATGAGGACACCTGCTCGGGCGATCACTCCTGCATCCGCCTCTCCGGCTGCCCCTCGCTCACCATCAAGGCATCGAGCGATCCGCTCAAGGTCGACCCGGTGGCGCACGTGAACAACAACTGCGTCGGCTGCGGCCTGTGCGGCGAGGTGGCCCACGCCGCCATCCTCTGCCCGTCGTTTTATCGCGCCGAAATCGTGCAAAACGCCAACGCCTGGGACCGCTTCCTGGCGCGCCTGCGCACGGGCTTCATAAACCTGCTGCAACCGGCCTGAACGGTGACACCATGACCGATACGAAAACAGCGACGCAAATCCCGACGAAAGCGCTACCCGAACGTCCCCTCACCATTCTGGTTGCCGCCCTCGGCGGTGAAGGCGGCGGCGTGCTGGCCGACTGGATCATCGCCGCGGCAACGGCGCAGGACTATCCTGTGCAGTCGACTTCCATCCCCGGCGTGGCGCAGCGTACCGGCGCCACCACGTATTACGTCGAGCTTTATCCGGCGCGCAGCAGCGAACTCGCCGGCCGCCGGCCGGTGATGACGCTGACCCCCGCCCCCGGCTACGTCGATGTGATGGTTGCCTCGGAGTTGCTCGAAGCCGGTCGCGCCATGATGAACGGCTTTGTCACCTCTGACCGCACCACGCTGATCGCCTCCAACCATCGCATCTACACGACACTGGAAAAAATGCAAATGGGCGACGGACGTTTTGACAGCGATCGCATCGTCAAGGCCGCCGCCGACCTCGCCAAGCGCGCCATCCTGTTCGACATGGCGGAAATCGCGACCCGCTCGGGTACGGTGATCAGCGCGGTACTATTCGGCGCCCTCGCCGGCTCGGGCGCGCTGCCGCTGCCGCGCGCCACCTGTGAGGACGCAATTCGAAAAACGGGCAAGGGCGCAGAGGCCAGCCTGCGCGGATTTTCCGCCGGTTTCGAGCACGCCGCGGCCGGAACACGGCAGAGGCAACAGCTGGAAATGCCCGTCTGGCGCGGCTCTCCAGCCGATCGTGTGCGTGCGGCATTCCCCGCCGTGACGCATACAATGCTCGATGAAGGCGTCGCGCGCTGCGTAGACTTCCAGGACAAGGCCTATGCCGACCTGTACCTGGACCGCGTCGAACCGGTGTTAAAGCTCGACGGCGATGACTACAAGCTGACCAATGAGACCGCGCGCTTTCTCGCGCTGTGGATGTGCTACGAGGATGTCATCCGCGTTGCCGACCTCAAATCGCGCAAAAGCCGCTTTGAGCGCGTGCGCAAGGAAGTCCAAGCCAAACCAGACGAGCCGGTGCATATCGTCGAATACCTCAAACCCGGCGTGGAGGAAATGGCGGCACTGCTGCCCGGCCCGCTGTCGAGGGCCTTTCTTGCCTTCGCCAAAAAGCATGGCCTCACCCACAAGCTCAACGTCGGCCTGTATGTGAAGACCACCAGCATGTTCGGCTTCCTGATGCTGCGCAGCCTCGCCTGGCTGCGCCCGCTTCGGCGCATGACGGCGCGCTACGGCGAGGAGCAGGCGCTGATTACGCGCTGGCTCGCGACAACCGTCGATGCAGCGGCACGTGACCACGGCCTTGCCTTGCAGATCGCGCTGTGCGGCCGGCTGATCAAGGGCTATGGAGACACGCATAGACGCGGCAAGGACAATTTCCTGCGCATCCTCAACACCATAGCCGTCGACAACACCGTCAACGGCGCCAACTTCGACAGCGACCAGGCGCGCGCCGGGGCGATACACAAGGCACGGGAAGCGGCACTGGCGGATCCGGAAGGCCGCGCGCTGGAGGGCACACTCGCCAGCCACGGCATCATCCCGCTACCGCCCAAGGCCAAGACCATCCAGTTCATGAAACGGCCGGCGGCTAACAAGGCGGCGTAAACCGTGGCTATCTTTGTCATTCCGAGCGTAGCGAGGAATCTGCTTTTGCCAAGTCGAAAAGCAGATTCCTCGGCCTGCGGCCTCGGAATGACAGTATTGCGGGTTTAAGGCATTTTTCTGCCCAAATAATATGGAACGTTCCTTCGCCGCCGAAATCGAGTCACTCAAACTGGGCGACGGCGAGACTTTCCACGGCGAAGGCATCCTCGCCGTAACCAAGGCGCTGCTGCAGTCGGGCGTGTCCTATGTCGGCGGTTACCAGGGCGCGCCGGTTTCGCACCTCCTGGACGTGATGGTGCAGGCGCGCGACTACCTCGACACCCTGGGCGTGCACGTCGAGGCCTGCACCAACGAGGCCGCGGCCGCGGCCATGCTGGGCGCGTCGATCAACTACCCGGCACGCGGTGCGGTGACCTGGAAGTCCATAGTCGGCACCAACGTCGCCTCCGATGCGCTGTCCTACCTGTCCACCGCCGGCGTGCTCGGCGGCGCGCTGATCGTGGTGGGGGAGGACTACGGCGAGGGCGCCAGCGTGGCGCTCGAGCGCAGCCATGCCTTTGCCATGAAGTCGCAAATGTGGCTGCTCGATCCGCGCCCCAACCTCGCCACCATCGTCGACATGGTCGACAAGGGCTTTGCGCTGTCCGAGGCGACCAACACGCCGGTGATGATGGAATTGCGCATCCGCGCCTGCCACGTGCAGGGCCAATTTGTCGCGCGCAACAATGTCTCCCCCGCAGTCTCGACACAACGGCAGCTCGACGGCCCGCCGGCTTTCAACTACGAGCGCCTGTCGCACCCGCCGGCGACCTTCAGGCAGGAAAAACTCAAGGCCACGGTACGCATGCCCGCGGCAAGGAAGTTCATCGCCGAATACAAACTCAACGAGTTGTTTGCCGGGGAAGAAACCGGTGTCGGGCTCCCGAGTGTCGGACTCATATGCCAGGGCGGCCTGTACAACAGCCTGCAGCGCGCGCTGCGATTGCTTGGACTGGCCGATGACTTTGGCAACAGCCGCCTGCCGATACTCGCGCTCAACGTCGTTTATCCGCTGGTACCCGAAGAAATCACCGCCTTTTGCTCGGGCAAGCGCGCGGTGATGGTGATCGAGGAAGGCATGCCCGAATTTATCGAGCAGGACATCGCCACCACGCTGCGCCGCGCGGCAAGCGAAACCGGGCTCGCCCACCTGTCGCAGACGCGACTGCACGGCAAGGACATGCTGGAGATGGCCGGCGAATACACCGCGGAAGTCTTGGTGCGCGGCCTTGCGCGCTTTGTCGCCGCGTACGCCGCCCACCTCGACACCTCGCCTGGCATGCGCTGGCTGGAGGGCGTCGACACGGTGCGTTCGCGCGCCGGCGCGCTGATCGGCGCCGCGCTGCCACCGCGGCCGCCGACCTTTTGCGTCGGTTGCCCCGAACGCCCGGTGTTTGCGGCGATGAAACTGGCCAAGCGTGACATCGGCGAGCCGCATGTCTCAGCCGACATCGGCTGCCACGCCTTTGCCACCTTCGAGCCGTTTTCACAGGGCAATACCATTTTGGGTTACGGCATGAGCCTCGCCAGTTCCGCCGGGGTCGGACCGATGATGTCCAAACGCCCGCTGGCGATCATGGGCGACGGCGGCTTCTGGCATAACGGCCTGCTCTCGGGGGTGGCCTCCAACCTGCTCAACGACGGCGACAGCGTGCTGGTGATCATGAAAAACGGCTACACCTCGGCCACCGGCACGCAAGAAGTCATTTCCACACCCAACGCCTCGGCGCGCGACCTGGCGCAGGAAAAAAGCGCGGTGCACGCCGACCGGTCCATAGAAAACACGCTGCGCGGTGCCGGCGTGACCTGGCTGCGCAATGTCTACACCTACAAGGTGGCCGAGATGGCGCAGACCCTGCGCGACGCCTTCGCCTCGCCCGAACCCGGCCTCAAGGTGATCATCGCCGAGGCCGAATGCCAGCTCGAGCGCCAGCGGCGCATCCGTCCCATACTCGCCGGCCTGCTGCAGCGTGGCGAGCGCGTGGTGCGCACGCGTTTTGGCGTCGATGAGGACACCTGCTCGGGCGATCACTCCTGCATCCGGCTATCGGGCTGCCCCTCGCTGACGGTGAAGCCCTCTTCCGATCCGCTCAAGGTCGACCCGGTGGCGCATGTCAACAACAGCTGCGTCGGTTGCGGCCTGTGCGGCGAAGTGGCGCATGCGGCCATTCTCTGCCCGAGTTTTTATCGCGCCGAGATTGTGCAGAATGCGAGCGGCTGGGACCGCCTCAAGTGGCAGCTGCGCAACGGCTTCATTGGATGGCTTCAGCCCACTTAGCACCTCGCCAAAAACATAACTAATCCGTCATTCCGGGGCCGCACAGCGGAACCCGGAATCCATGGGGTTAATGCCCAACCAACCCCATGGATTCCCGCTCCCCGATTAAGGCATTCGAGGACAAGTTTCGCGGGAATGACGGAAAATAGGCCGTCTTCCCCGATTTTACTTACGACAATTCATTGAACGAGCAACTCAGGAATTACGCATGACAAAAACCTTCACCGTCGAGTACCCCATCCTGTTTTCGCACTGTGACCCGGCCGGAATCGCCTATTTCCCGCGCCTGTTTGATCTGCTGCACCAGGCCATGGAGGCCTGGTTCAACGACGGCGTCAATGAGCGTTATTCCGACCTGTTGATGAAAAAGCGCATCGGCGCGCCCACCGTGAGCATGCAGTGCGATTTCATCAGTCCGGCGTTTTTTGGCGACAAGCTGCGCATAGAGTTGTCGGTGGTGCGCATCCGCAACAGTGCGATCGACCTCGCCTACGACGCCAAAGTGGGCGAGCGGGCCTGCCTCAAGGCGCGCCACAGCATCTGCACCTTCTCGCTCGAGACCTACAAGGCAATTCCGGTGCCAGACTCCCTGCGCGAGCGCATGCAAGTCTACCTCGCCGACGAAACCCCCGTTCTGCTGCGGCAACAGCCCGATTTGGCCAAATAGCGCGGCGTTTCGAGGCCGCAAGGTCGATTGGCCAGTCAAGGTTGCGGCCGGCCCAAGTAAGGCGGAAAATCGGCTTTGTGCACCACCCACAGCAAGCCAGCCAGGAGGAATCATGTCCGCAGTCCTGCAACCCGATAACGCAAAAACGGTAGCCGCCCAGCGCAAGGCCTTTTACGACAAGATCGACACGGCCAACTGCACCCCCTTGTGGGAAGTGCTGCACAACCTGGTCACCCCCACGCCCAATACGCCGTGCAAGCCCTACCTTTGGAAATGGGCCACGGTCTGGCCCTGGATCAAGGAAGCCGGTGAACTGATCAGCGCCAAGGAAGCCGAGCGCCGCGTGCTGGTGCTCGAGAACCCGGGCTTGCGCGGCCGCTCGCGCATCACCCACAGCCTTTACGCCGGCCTGCAAATGATCATGCCCGGCGAAGTCGCCCCGGCGCACCGCCACTCGCAGTCGGCGCTGCGCTTCATCCTGCAGGGCGGCGGCGCCTACACCGCCGTCGATGGCGAAAAAGTCACCATGAACCTGGGCGACTTTGTCATCACGCCCTCCTGGTGCTATCACGACCATGGCAACCCGTCGAACGAACCCATGGTCTGGATGGACGGCCTCGATGTGCCCATCGTCGAGCTGCTCGATGCGCAATTTCTCGAGCGCCCGAAAGAGGAAATGCAGCACATCGACCGTACCGAGGGCGACAACCTCGCGGTGTTCGGCAACACCATGAAACCGGTGGAGTACAAGGCCAAGAGCCGCACCTCGCCGCTTTTCTGGTACCCCTATGGCCGCACGCGCGAGGCGCTCGAGACAATGCAGCGCAGCCACGACCCGCACGCCTGCTGGGGCTTCAAGCTGCAATACACCAATCCGGTGACCGGCGACTGGGCGATGCCCACCATCGGCACCTTCATGCAGCTGCTGCCCAAGGGCTTCAAAGGCAAGGCCTACCGCTCCACCGATTCCACGGTGTATGCCGTGGTCGAGGGCAAGGGCCGCGCGGTCATCAACGGCCAGAGCTTTGCCTTCGGCCCCAAGGACGTGTTCGTCTGCCCGTCCTGGATGCCTTACACGCTCGAAGCAGACGAGGAAACGGTGTTGTTCAGCTTCTCCGACCGTCCGGTGCAGCAGGCGCTCGACCTGTGGCGCGAAGTGATCTGAGCTTAATCGCTGCATAAAAAAAGGCCGGCTATATGCCGGCCTTTTTTTGCCTGCGGTTCCAGGCAAAACTTCAGAGTTGTGCGTAGGCCTCGTATAACGCCGTCGAGGCCGAGTCGCCAAGATCGCGCGTCAGCACATCGAACTTCGCGCGCAGGCTGTCCGCATCCATTGGCTCCGCGGGCATGCCTTTGAAATTCGGGCTGTCGCGCAGCAGGCGTTTGCCGCCGCGCAAGCGGACCTGCACACGCGTATGCCAGCCGGACTGCGCTTTGAAATCCGTTGGCAGCAGCACAAGGCGCAGGCTCGCGCAGGCAGCGCGAATACCCGGATCGGCAAGTGCCGACACGTCGAAGGAACGCGGATCGGCCGGATCGCGGTAAAGCGCGAGTGCCACGCAAAAAGGCACGCTGTACTGCGCCTGCATGACATCCTGCGGCACGCGGATGTCATGGTGGCTGAGCAGCTTGGGTGCTCCCTCAACCTGGATCTCCTCCACATCCTGGGGCGCGAACGCATGCTCGGCCATCAAGGCGCGCAAGGCGCGAACCGGCGTGTGCGCCGTAACGTGGCATGGATAGGACTTGATGCAGATATTGCGCGTTTCCCACTCTGTTCCCAGAACCGCCGTGAGGCGTGCGGCGTCGCCGTCGCGACAATACGTCTCAAGAAAGCCGAAGCGCCCTTCCAGTACGGTCTCGGGCCCGTTCACGCCCTCGGCGGCGAGCCGCGCCGCAAGCACGCCTGATTCGGCGGCGCGGCCCAGATGCAGTTTTTTGACCTGAGCACCGCCCTTGGCCTTGGTGAAGGCAAGTAGCCCAGACGAGAGCGAACCGGCCAGTCCCAGCGCATCGGTGAGCTGGCCGGCATCCAGCCGCAGCAGGCGCCCCGCAGCAGCCGCAGCACCATAGGGCCCGGTCAGACCCGGTGCGTGAAAGCCCAGTCCCTCACTGCTGTGGTGCGAAGCCGCGCCGATGCGGAACATGACTTCGCAGCCGGCCACGAACGCCGCCAGCAACTCCCGGCCGCTCGCGCCGGTTTCCTGCGCGATGGCAAGCGCCGGAGGGAGCAACACCGCGCCCGGATGCACGCCTGCGCCCGGATACCGCAGGCTGTCCTGCTCGAAGGCATGCGCCAAAGCGCCGTTTACGAGCGCTGCAAACGGGGCATGCACGCGCGCTTCAGGCATACCGAACAGCGTGCATGGGCCACCCGCACCGTAGCGCTGAGCATAACGCGCGATACCCTTGCTCCATTCGAAACGGGCGCCATAGGTCGCCACGCCCACGGTATCGATGATGCAGGCACGTGCGCAGTCGAGTACATCCGCCGGGATGTCTTCGTAGGAAAGTCCGGCCGCGTAGGCGGCCAGCGTCTGCGCTGCGGTTGCGGTTGCGGCCATGTCTAGACCCCGGCGGCCTCGACGACCACTTCGTCGCCTTCGACCCGCAGTGCCGCGCCCAGCGGCTCGCTGCGGCGTGCCAACGATTCCAGCCCTTCGTTCTCGCTCGCCAAGGGGCACAGTACTGTTTCGTTTTCGGCGTTGTGGCGCACGAACTGGAAGGCCACGCGCGATACCGATTTTCCCTGTACCTGCAGGCGCACCATCATGCCCAACCAGTCGCCATGCTTGCGGCCGCCATGGCCGGTATGGAAGGAGAAGCTCCCCAATCCGTAGAAGATCGGCTTGCCACGGTAGAGCTCCACCGGCAGCGAACAATGCGGCCCGTGGCCCATGACGATGTCGGCACCCGCATCGACCGCAGCATGTCCTATCTCGCCCATATACTCCAGCACCTCCTCCCACAGACCCCAGTGGCAGGAAGCGACGAGCACATCGACCTCCTTGCGCAACGCAGCGATATCGTCCACAAAAGCCTGCAGATATTTCGGTTCAGCCCAGGTCTTGATCACCGGCGGCAGCCCGGGCCGGTTCATCGGTGGAATCTCCGGACGCACCTTGTGCATCGGCAGCTGGTATGCCGTGTTGCCTCGTATCACCGCCACGCCGGCAGCGTTGGGCCGCGCTTCGTGCTGCGTGGCCCAGTACACAGAGGTGCGCTGCAAAAAACCGAAACGCACGCCCTTGCGTTCGATGAGCATGGGCGCGCGCGCCGCACCGATGTCGGCACCGGCACCGGTGTGGGCGATACCGTAGGCGTCGAGCTGCGCCACCGAGTTGGTGATCGCCTCCTCGCCGAAATTCACGTTATTGGCTATGCCCACGCCGTGGATGCCGGCGCGACGCAAGGCCTCCCCACCTATTTGCGGTGCAATGAAAAAGCCCTCGTTGTCGGTCGAATGACTACGCGGTTCATACAGACAGCATTCGAGGTTGCTGAAAACGAGGTCGGTGCTGCGGAATTCCTCCCGCACCCGGCGAAACGGCTGGTCGGGGTCAGCGACGTTCATCAGGTTCACATCGCCGGTAAGGATGAGACTGGTGCTGGTCATGGCGTTCTCCCTTAGGGCGTCATCAGCTCGGCAATGCGGCCGGCATCGGCAAGTTTTTCGAGACCGAGCATGGCATCGCGTAGCGCCTCGACGCGGGCTTTGGGGAGAGCACGTGCCGCGAGTTTCTCGAATTTCGCGACGACGTCGGCCGCGCTCGCGAAGTTGCGCTCGCTGCCGCGCGGATATTCCTTTGCGCACTCCAGACGTTCGCCGTCGCGCAAGAAAACCTCGACACGCACCATATGCCGGAATTTTGCGCCCCTGGCGGTGATGGCGTCGTCGTGCCTGACTTGCACCCTCTCCGCCAGAGCCATGCGCGCGGGATCAGCGACGATGGCTTCGGAAAACTGGTCGACGAAGCAATCGCCTTCGAGCAACAGCGTGGCGACGCAAAAAGGCAGATTGAGTTGTGCCGAGGTCAGGCCCAGCGGACGGTATTTCCAACCGACGTGGTCCATAGTCACTTGCGAGCCGTGCACGACGATTTTCTCGATATCGGTCGCGCCGAAGGGGTGTTTCGCCTGCATTTCGCGGATAGCGTCAAGCGTGGTGTGATTGCTGCCGACGCAGGAGTAGAACTTGAGCGCAACGCCCATGGTCTGCCAGCTCTCACCCAGGCCCGCGGTGAGTTCCGCCAGATTGAAGCGGTCGGTGGAGCGCGAGAAGGTGGTGCAAAAACCGCCGTACTCGGACTCGAGCACGTTCTCTATGCCGGTAAATCCCTGCTCTGCAAACAGCGCGCCATACAGTCCGCTTTGCGCGGAACGTCCTGCGTGCATGCGCTTGACCATGGCGCCATATTGCGCCGCCATCAGGCCCGCAGCCTGGGTGCCGCCTATGCCAAGGGCGTGAACGGTCTTTTGCTCGTCCAGGCCCAAGCCGCGCGCCGCACCTGCGGCGGCGGAGAACACGCCGAGGGTCGCGCCCGAGTGCCAACCCTGGCCGATGTGCTCGGGCCCCATGCACAGCCCCACGCGCGGACCGATTTCATAGCCAGCCACCGCAGCAGCGAGAAATTCCTCCCCTGACATGCCGCGGCGAGTCTCGGCGATCGCGATCAACCCGGGCAGCACCACTGCCCCCACGTGCAGCACGCCGGCGCGGTGCACGTCGTCCAGTTCGAAACCCTGCACCTGGGTGCCATTGACGAGTGCGGCATGCGGTGCTGACAGCTTTTGCTTCGTTCCCCAGACCGCGCAGTCGCCGGCCCGGTCCAGACCGCCCAGCGTATCGCGCAGGATGCGGCTCCATTCCAGGTGCGCGCCATATAACGCGCAGCCCAGCGAATCGAGCATCAAAAGCTTGATGCGCTCGCGCACTTCGGGCGGGACCGCGACGTACTTCAGTCCGGATACGAAGCGGGCGATGCCGCGCGTGTGGGGATTGTCCTGCGATGCTTCGCTCATGCTCTACTCTCTTCCTTTTTTATGCCGTTTGTTATTTCGCAATACCTGCCACTTTAACCGCCGAGAATGCCCTCCACCCATTCCGCTGCGGCCAGTGCACGCGCATCGCCACCGCGCCTGGCGATGATCTGTATTCCCACGGGCAAGCCGTTCGGTCCTGTTCCGGCCGGGACGGTGATGCATGGAACGTGCATCAGTGTCCAGCTTCGATTGAATGCGGCGCTGCCTGTGGCGGCATGCCCCTTGGGCGCCTCGCCCGTGGTCGCCGCGCCCAGCAGGATGTCATGGTCCCTGAACACATCGTCCAGTGAACGCCGGCAATCCTCGGCCACCGCCTGCTTCGCATCGTACAGGACGGGGTCCACCGCCTGTCCTTGTTCAAGGCGCCCGCGCAACGCGTCGCTCAGCGCGGCGCGGTGCGATTGCATTTCGAAGGCAAGCGCGCGCGCCATTTCGTAGTATTCGATGTCGTGGTGCGCGCGATCGGCCTGCGCAAATAGGGCCGGCATCACCGCCTCGGTGATTCGCGCCCCCGCGACTGAAAATATCCGCACGGCGGCCTCCAGCAAGACAACGGTTTCCGGCTCGGCTTGTCCCCATTCGTGAGTACGCCATATCCCTACGCGCTCGACACGCCCAGCCGGGAATTCACGCAATGCAGGGCGGCCGGCCGCGGCCGACGCCAGCAGCGCGGCGTCGCGCACCGTCCGTGCCATCACGCCCACCGTGTCCAGCGATTCGGACAGCGGCTTTACGCCATGACGGTTGATCATGCCGAAGCTCGGTTTGTATCCGACAATGCCGCAATAGCTTGCCGGACGAATCAGCGAACCCCCGGTCTGCGTCCCCAGCGCAGCGGGCACCATGAAATCCGCCACGCTCGCCGCCGAACCGCTGGAGGAACCGCCGGGCGTGTGCGCCGGATTGAGCGGGTTCACGGTCCGACCAGGATGGCTGCTGGCAAACTCGGCCGTCACTGTTTTGCCACAAATGAGCCCTCCGGCGGCACGAATCAGCGCCACGCAAGCCGCGTCCCAAGCCGGTCTATGCCCCGCGTAGACAGGCGAGCCGTATTGGGTTGGCATATCGGCCGTGGCGATGATGTCCTTTACCGCGACAGGAAGTCCGTGCAGGGGCCCGCGGATAGGACCGGCGTCTAGCACCTTTGCAGCGTGCAGCAGTTGCTCCGGATCAAGATGGGCCCAGGCGCCGATGGCGGGCTCGCGCACCGCAATGCGCTCAAGGTGCGCGCGCGCGACGTCTTCGGCGTCGACCGAGCGGGACTGCAGCCGCGCGGCAAGTTCGCACGCGGACAGCCGATTGAGTTCCATCAAAAGGGCGTCGCCTAAAAGGTCGCGCCCGACTTCAGGTAATGCCGCACGATTTCCTCGCCAGTGGCGAACCATACGCGCGGATGCCGGCGCATATAGGCAAAAGCGCGGTCCAGCGAATCAATGCGGTGCGGCACACCCATCATGAACGGGTGCAGGCAGACCGCCATGACCCGTCCCGACTGCACGCCCTCGCGGTAGAGCACATCGAACTGCCGTTTGATCATGGCCTCGAATTCGTCGGGGTTGCCGAAGCGGTAATAGATATGGGAGGAATCGTTGATCTCGTAGGAATACGGAATCGACACGATGCGCTTTCCGCTGACGTCCATGAGATAGGGTTGGTCGTCGTTGACCCAATCGGCGACATACAGGCAGCCCTCGTCAATTAGGTGGTCCAGCGTGTTCCAGGATTCGGCCAGCGCGGAACCGAGCCAGCCCACGGGCCGCTTGCCGCTCTCGACGGCGATCCGGTCGAGTGCGTTCCGAATGAGCGCCCTTTCCTGCTCGGGCGGCACGGCATTCAAGCGTTGCGTGTTGGTCTTGTTGTGCCCCAGCAATTCCCAGCCGAGCCGCACGGCCTCCGCGATGATCTCCGGGTGATGGTCGCAAATATCACTGTTGACGGTCGCCGACGCCCGGATGCCGTGCTTTCCCAGTACCTCCATCATGCGCCAGATGCCGACACGGTTGCCGTAATCACGCTGCGACCAGGCGCGCACGCCGGGCACGGGGCCCTTGCCCTCAAACGGGTGTCCGGACAGCGCGTCTTTCAGGGAAAAGAATTCAATGTTGGGAATGACCCAGACCGCGAGTTGGGCGTCATTTGGCCATGTGATTTTTGGCCTGCGTGTGATGGGGATATAGGGAAACGGCCCGTAGTCGCGTGCTTCCATGTCCTAGCCGCCCGTGCCGGCCTTCAGGCCGCTTTCCCCGTGCTTTTCCAGACGGTGATGCGCCTGATCTTGCGCCCCTCAAACTCGAACAGATCGATATTGTCCGCCGTGCGTTCAGCACCGCCCTTGTCGGTGCGCCGCACCGCGAAACGCGTTGCCACGCGGCCGCTTGCCGCATCAGCCACATGGAGAAAATCACCGTGCCAGGACTTAACCACCTGTTTTGCGCGCTGCTCGAAGTAGGTCTTTACGCCTTCGTCACGACCTTCGTAGCGAAGCCCCTCGGTCAAGTATTCCATTACGCAATCGGGTGCCATGGTCTGCAGCGTGCCGGCCACGTCGCAGCTATCGGCGCTGGCGAAGTAGGCTTCGACGTACGTTATGAGTTCGCCAGCGCTGGGTCCCGGCTTCGCCGCATTCCCGTCCACGTTCACTCCAGTTCGGCTCCGGACGCCTTCACCACGTTCGACCACTTCACCACCTCGGTCCGGATGTAGGCACTGAAAGCCTCCGGCGTGCCGGAAACAGGCTCTATCCCGAGGGCGTTGAACCGCCCCTTCAGATCGGCGCTGTTGACAATTTTGGTGAGCTCCGCATTGAGTTTCATGACGATATCCCGCGGCAGCCCGGCCGGCCCCAGAATGCCGTACCACGACGTAGCGTCATACTCCGGCAGGCCCGACTCGGCCATGGTGGGAATGTCCGGAAGCAACGCGGAACGCCTGGGCGTGGTCACCGCAAGGGCGCGAATCTGGCCCGACTTCACGAAAGGTAGCAATGCCGCGAGGTCGGAGTAGAGGAGTTGCACACGCGAAGTCGCGAGATCGCCTATAGCGGCGCCACCGCTCTTGTACGGCACATGCGTCAAGTCCACCTTCGCGAGAGTATTGAACATCTCCCCCATCAGGTGCATGGAGCTGCCTTTTCCGGACGTGCCGTAATTCAGCTGGCCAGCATTCGCTTTGGCGTACGCAATGAAACCGCGCAGATCCTTGGCAGGCGATGAAGCGGGCACCGCCATCAGGAAGGAGCCGGTTCCTATTTGCATGACAGGGGTGAGGCTCTTGACCGGATCGAAACCGCGCTTAGGATAAAGCCCGACATTGGCGGCGATGGTACTGGTTGCCCCTATCATGATGGTGTATCCGTCGGGCGCCGCACCGGCAACCACATCGGTGCCCAGCATGCCGCCCGCGCCCGCCCGGTTGTCGACCACGACAGGCTGACCGAGATTCTCGCTCAGCTTCTGCGCAATGATGCGGCCGACGATGTCGTTGCTGCCACCGGGACCGAAGGGGATGATCAGACGGATCGGCTTGTTCGGATACGTCTGGGCGGAGACATTGCCGACTGCGAAGAGTGCGGCGGCAAACGCAAGCACCGCACCGAAAATTCGTGCCTTGTTCAAGTCATTCTCCTTGCCTTGTTTTGTCCGGGCCCGCCGGAGCGGATTACCGACCCGATCGAAATTGCATTGCTTGCCTGAATTATACCGAACGCGACAGGTGGCACAAGGGTGGTTACAAGCATTACAGCATGTATGCTAATAAAATTGTTATAGAGTAAATTCCAGATGGCGGAACAAATCCGGTCGGGCAATGTCCGTCCGCAGAACAGACAACAAAGGAGCACGCATGCGCATATGGGAACAGGGTTTGGTGGCGACATACTCGCTGCCCGGATACAAGGAACTCATCCTCGAGCACTACGCCGAATACACACGACCGGGAACGGAGATCGTAGTGCACGGCGTGCGTGACCGCGCGAGCGAGGCGGGTGCGCGTATCGCCGGCCGCGCGGTGAATTTCGCCTACCTGCACCGCTTCCATGATACGCAGATCATTGAGAACGTCCGTCGCGCGGAGCGCGAAGGCTTCGACGCAGTGATCATCGGTGTGCTGCAGGACCCGGGATTGATGGTGGCACGCACCGTAGTCGACATTCCCGTCATCGGGTACGGCGAGATATCGATGCTGACCGCCTGCATGCACGGCAGCCGGTTTGCCTTCGTCGGCATCAATCCCGAAATGGACCCGCTGGTGCGCACGATGATCCGCGACCAGGGCATGGAAGCAAAAGCGGCACCGACGGCCTACATGGACTGCGGCTACCAGCAGCTTTACGACGCCGTGAACGGCAAGCCCGAAGCGTTCAAGGCGGCGTTCCTCGCTGCCGCGCGAAAATCAATGCGCGAGCACGGCACCGACGTATTCCTGCCCGGCCAGACCATCATTGCCGAACTGTTGTGGCGGGAGGGTCTGCGCGAAATCGACGGCGCACTGGTGCTCGATCCGCGCCTGCCGCTGCTCAGAATGGCCGAGATGCTGATTGACATGCGTCGCGCCGGGTTCAGCACTTCGCGACGCGGGTTTTATTGGGCGAAACCGCCGCAAGACCTCGAGCAGGGCGTGCGCGATTTCTACGCCACGCCGGACAAACCGAACCCTTAGTCAGGAGCCGGCGCTCGACCTGTGGCGCGAAGTGATCTGAGCGTTAGTGCGATGGCAATAAAAAGGCCGGCTAAATGCCGGCCTTTTAGTTTTGAAGCCGGCCCCGGCACTCACAAGGCACTCCCCGCAGCAGTTGCGGGGAATGCCTGTGCGCTTCTTAATCCGCTACGCCAGCGCCGCCTTCACCCGGCCCGGGTTGAACGGCACGGTACGCAGTCGTTTGCCCGTGGCATCAAAAATGGCGTTGGCAATGGCCGCGGCCACCGGTGATGTCGCGCCCTCGCCCGCGCCGACCATGATCTTGTCCGGGCGGTTGATGAGGGTCATG
This sequence comes from Bordetella parapertussis, assembly GCA_945861875.1. Taxonomy (GTDB): domain Bacteria; phylum Pseudomonadota; class Gammaproteobacteria; order Burkholderiales; family SG8-39; genus CAITSH01. Next base: position 7,783 of record CAMAWC010000043.1, on the reverse strand, counting down.
GCGATCTCGGCCGGCACGTCGGAAAAGCGCAGGATGGGGTAGCCCGACCAGTCGAGGCTGGTGACACCGGCGAAATCGAACTGCACCTCCTCCAGCAAGGCACGGCTGATGGCCTGCACGACGTTGCCCTCGATCTGGTTTTTCACGCCGTCCGGGTTGACGATGAGGCCGCAGTCGTGCGCCACCGCGACGTAGGGCACGCGCACCTTGCCGCTGGCGCGGTCGATGGTGACGCGCACGACCACCGCAACATAAGTGCTGTAGTTGTCGTACTGGCAATAGCCAACGCCGCGTCCGGCGAGCGATCCGACGCGCTGCGGACTGGACCGCGTATCCCACTTCGACAGCTTGGCCACCTCCTGCAGCACCGCGATGGCACGCTCATCCTTCAGATGCTTGATGCGAAAGGCGATCGGGTCGGCCTTGGCGAGGGCGGCCATTTCGTCGATGAAGGATTCATTGGCGAAGGTGTTTTGCGGCGAACCCAGGCCGCGCAACGCCGACACGCGCAGCGAGGGCGAACCCTTGGACTGGTGCAGCGTGGTGCGGTTGTTGGGAAAAACATAAGTGCACTTGGCATTACGGTCGGCGCCCACCGGGAAGATGCGCCCGGGCTTGCCCAGTTGCTCGCCGGCGAGCGTGTTGCCGCCGCCGTCGCCGCCCGGACGGCTGCTGTGCGGCGGGCTCCACACCTGGTAATCCCAGGCGACGATATCGCCCTTTTCGTCGAGCCCGCCCTTAACGGTCATGGCCATGGCCACGCCCTTGGGCTCGTTGCCGTGCTCGTCGTGACGCATCCACTGCAGGCGCACCGGCTTGCCGGCAAGCTGCGACATCAGCGCGGCATCGGCGGTGCAGTCATCGGCGCCGTTCTGGCCGTAGCAGCCCGAACCCTCGGTCCAGATGATGCGCAGCTTGTCCGGCGCCATGCCCAGCATCGCGGCGACGCTGTTGCGCGTGAGGAAGGACGATTGCGTCGGCGACCAGATGGTGCCGCCATCGGCACGCACGTCGGCCACCACGCACGACGGCCCGATCGAGGCGTGCATCTGGTGGGGCACAAAATACTCGGCGCTAAGGCTGGCCTTGGCCGAGCCAAAGGCGGTATCGACATTGCCTATGCTGACGACGGCCTTGTCCTCGGCCACCCTGGCACGCACCGCATCGGGCAGGCTTTTCATTGACGGCAGCGCCGGGCCGGGCTTCCAGGTGACCTTGAGTTCGCGCGCGGCGCGGATGGCCTGCTCCTCGCGATCGGCCACGACGCCGACAAAACCGCCTTTTTGCAACACACGCACATTACCCGGCAGATTCCTCACCGAGGATTCATCCACGCTGGCCATCATGGCGTCGGGTGTGGCCGGGCGCACCACGCGGCCGTGCAGCATGCCGGGGAAGCGCAGGTTTTGCACATAGACATGGCTGCCGAACACCTTGCCCGGCAACTCGACGCGCGGGATGGACTGGCCGATCACGGCGTGCTTGTCGGCGGACTTGGGCTGGACCTTGCGTGCAAGTTTCTGGCTGAACTTCTTGTTGCCTATCAGTTCGGCGTAGGTGGCCGATTTGCCGTCCGTGCTGCTGACCACCCCGCCCTTGACGGACAGGCGCTCCACCGGCGTGCCCATGCGGGTCGCCGCCATCGCCAGCAGCGTCTGGCGCGCTTCGGCGGCGGCCTGGCGCACCTGCGGCCCGCCGCGGTACATGGACAGGCTGCCCACCGTCGGTCCCTGGTCGGGGCACAACTCGGTATCGCCCATCAGCACGTTGACGCGCTCGAAGGGCACGTCGAGTTCGTCGGCGACAAGCTGGCCAAAGGCGGTCTGGATGCCGGTGCCCAGTTCCACCTTGCCGCAATATGCGGTGACCTTGCCGTCGGCGCCGACGGCAAGCCAGGCGTCAAGCTCTTCGTATTTCGGATTGGGGGGTACCTGGCCAAATGCCTCCCAGGGCAGGCTGAAAGAAACGACCAGCGCGCCGGCCGATTGCAGGAATTCGCGACGTGAGATATTCATGCTGCCACCTCCGAAAGATTTTCACGGGTATCACCGATTGACCGTCGGTGGCTGGCGGCATTCGCGGCCGGTCGCATCCCCATCTCTCGATGGGGCCCCTGCTCCCTGCTCATACCGCCCCCCCTGCTGCACGGCGCACAGCCTTGAGGATGCGCATATGCGTGCCGCAACGGCACAGGTTGCCATCCAGGGCGGCGCGGATCTGGCTCTCGGAGGGCTTGGGCGTGCGCTTGAGCAACGCGGTGGTAGTCATCACCATGCCGTTGACGCAATAACCGCACTGCGCCGCCTGCTCGGCGACAAAGGCGGCTTGCACCGGATGCGGTTTGTCGGCAGTACCGAGGCCCTCGATGGTCGTCACTGGCGCCTTGACCGCGGACACCGGAATGGAGCAGGAGCGCACGGCGTCGTTGCCAAGCAGAACCGTGCAGGCCCCGCACTGGCCAAGGCCGCAGCCGAACTTGGGACCGTTCAGTTCAAGCTCGTTGCGCAACACATACAAAAGCGGGGTGTCGTCGACGGCAGCCACGCTGTGCTGCTTGCCGTTGACGGTAATGGTGACGGACATGGTGTTTCCTCCTTGGTTTTATACCGGCAACCACCCGGAAAGCCACGACTAGCGCGGCTTTCCGGGTGATGGTCGTGTTTTTTATGGTCTTCCGGCGGCAATTTTCCTGCCGCCGCGCTGCGCAATCCGTATCAAACCATACTATGGCTCATCTCGCCTATGCCCTCTATCCACAGCCTGACCACGTCGCCAGACTTGAGGAAAAGCTTGCGCCCCATGCCGACGCCGGCCGGGGTGCCGGTAAGAATCAGGTCGCCCGGTTGCAGCGTCACCCGCGAAGACAGCATGGCGATCTGCTCTGCCGTGTCGAAAATGAGCTTGTTGCTGTTGGAGTCCTGCATCAGCTCGCCGTTGACCCACAGCTTCAGGGCGAGATTGTGCGGGTTCTTGATTTGCTCGGACGGAACCATCCACGGGCCCAGCGGGCAGGCGCCGTCAAAGCACTTCTGGCTGATCCAGTCCATGTGAAAGGGCGAAGTCGGCGGGTTCTTAAGGCGCTTCATCGCATCGCGCGCCGAGAGGTCGTTGGCGATGGTCCAGCCGGCGACATAGCCAAGGGCCTTGCCCACCGGCACATCCTTGGCGGTACGGCCGATCACCGCAGCCAGTTCGATCTCCCAGTCCACCGCCTTGGAGTATGCCGGCAGCCTGACCTTGGTTCCCGGACCGACGATGGAGGCGCGCGAGGATTTGAGAAAATGCCAGGGCAGTTCGCCCAGTTCCTTCATGTTCGGGCCCGGCGGCTGGCCGGTGACGCGCGCCATCTCGGCCATGTGGTCGGTGTAGTTGGCGCCGGCGCAATAAATATCGCCCGGGTAGAGCACCGGCGCGAGCAGTTTGGTCTTTTTCAGCGCCTGGCCCTTGACCCGGCTTTTGCCCGAGGCAATGGCTTTCTCCGCCAGCGCAAAGGCCTTTTTTGCCTTGGCCCATTCACCCAGCGCGCCGAGCACGGTTTCGTAGGCGGCAACGCCGGTGACTTTTTGCGCGTCATAGACCGTGTCGCCGACAAGGATGCCGGCGCGAGCCGTCTTACCAGCCTGGTAGCTCAAGAGCTTGTATGAACTCATGTGTTCTTTCTTTGTAAGGTGGTTATTCGTGGGAATCGGCAGAGTCGGTGGCGATGACGTCGCTGCCGAATTTGTCGCCGGCATTGAAAAAATCGTCGATCTTGCGCTCCTCGTACTGCACTTCCCACCAGTTGCAATCGAGATCCTGCAGGTAAAAGCCGTAGGCGCCGTGGCGCTCGCGCACGCTCTGGATTTTGCGTATGCCGTATTTTTCCTTGTGCTCGAGCGCGGCCGCGTGCGCCGCGTCGACCTCGGCGCGCGTGGCGACGTTGAGCCCCCAGTGCGTCAGCACGTGCTGGTTGGGCACGTTCTCGCCGATGCAGACACAGACGATGTACATGCCGGTTTTCAGCCGGACCATCATCGCCGGCTTGGCATGGCGCACCACCTCGACGCCGAGAAACTCCTCATAAAAACGCCGCGTGTTGGCAAGGTTGCGGCACAGCAGGGTGCCGTGCGACAACAGCATCGGCTTCACGTGCGACGCGGCGGTGCCGCGCCCGCTTGCAGCCAGGTCATTCATCACGGCCCCCATGTTCCGGTTCGGCAATGGCTCAGGGTGCAATCAGCTTTGTACCGGGCGCGGCAAACTCGCGCGGCCAGACCACCACCCATTTACCGTTCTGCACCTGCTTCACCTTGTACAAATCGTTGCCCTTCATGAAGTTGTTGGTGCCGTCCCAGCGCACCTTGCCGATGATGGTGTCGACCTGGCTTTTCTTGATCCAGGCGGCGAGCACCTTGTCATCGAGGCTCTTGGTGGCGTTGACCGCCGTCTCCAGGACCTGCCAGGTGGCGTAGGCCACGGCGGCGATCAGCTCCACCGAGGTGTCGGGCAGGTTGGCCTTGGCAGCGCGCTCGTTGAAGCTTTTGACAAACTCAGCCGCCACCGCGTTGCTGGTAAAGGGCGCGTGCTCCTCAAATACGGTGAAGGCGAGCACACCCTTGCCGTCGGGCGACTTGGACATCGGACCCGGCGCCGGGAAGGCGACAAAGGTTTCCGGCGGGACATAGTCGATCTTTTTCATGGCGTCGAGCAGCAGGTTGCCCTCCAGCCCCACACCGCCGACCCAGAGGAAGTCGGCCTTGGCCTCTTTTACACGCGCGGCGATGGCGCCGAAGTCGCGGTTGCCAAAGTCCCAGTCGAGGTAAATGGCCTCGGTGAGGCCGCGCTTTTTCATCGCCTCGCGCAAGCCCTGGGTGACAAAATGCACCGACGGAAACTTGCTGGTGAGCACTGCGACGGTCTTGGGCGGCTTGCCGCCCGAGGCGACCGCATCGAGCACCAGGTTGGGCCAGACGTTTTCGATTTCAAAGGCGCCGCCGGAGACCGAGAACTGCATTTCGTATTTCGCCAGCGCAGGCAGGCCGAAGGTGTTGTGCAGCAGTATCTTGTTATAGCGCTGCGCCACGCCCATGGCCGAGAGCGTCGCGCCGGTGGCATAGGGTCCGGTGACAAGGTCGACCTTGTCCGCGGTGATCAATTGCTCGTAGAGCGTGCGCGCAAGGTCGGGCTTGGACTGGTCGTCCTTGAGTATCCATTCGACCTGGCGGCCGAGCAGGCCGCCGCGCTTGTTCAGTTGCTCGATGTAAATTTCACCGGCGATTTTCTGCATCACCGCGGTGGCGCTCAGGGGCCCGGTCAGCGCGAGCGTGCTGCCGATACGGATCGGTCCGGTCTGAGCCTGCACTGCCGGTGCGGCAAACAACGCAGGAACAAGCAAGGCTCCGGCAATGAGTAAATTGCGACGAGTGATTTTCATGGTCATTCCTCCTTGGTGCATCGATGTGGCCCGTTTTCCGGGCCGCGGTTTTAATCAACCCCGGTGGTTCGGTTACTGCGGCGGCTGGATGACGACCTCCATGGCGCCTATGGCTTCGGATTCGACGCGCACGCGGTCGCCGATTGCGAGCTTTTCGCCGCGCGGCAGGCCCACGCCCGCCGGCGAACCGGTGAACATCAGGTCGCCCGCTTCTATGCTGATGCCGCGGCTGACACCGGCAATCTGCTCGGCCAGCGAATAAATCATGTGGCGGGTGCTGGTGGACTGCTTGCGCACCCCGTTCACTGAGAGCGAAAACGGCAGGTCGCCGCCGTCAGCAAAGGCCGCCGGCACGATGGCCGGGCCCACCGGCGAGAGCGTGTCCTGGCATTTACCCAGCACGAAGTTGAACTTGAAAAAACTCTCGGGCGAAGAAAACAGGTCGCGTGCGGTGAAATCAATGCCCAGGGTGTAGCCGGCGACATGATCCATGGCCCGCTCGGGCGTGATGTCCTTGCCACCCTTGCCGAACACCACCACCATCTCGGCTTCCCAGTCGAGATTTTTGCAGTCACGCGGCATGCGCACCGTGGGCCCCGGCCCCGACAACACCGTCGAGGGCGGTTTGAGGAAAAAAAACGGCGGCACGCCGGGCACTTTTTTGATCGAGCTCGCGTTCATTTCCGCCAGGTGATCGGCGTAGTTGGCGCCGACACAAATGATCTTCGGCGGGCGCAAGGGCGTATCAAGGCGGGCCTTTGATTCGGCCACGGCGAGCCCCGCACGCAACTTGCCCGCCGCGATCACAGCAGCGAGGCGCTTGAGTCGCGGGAAAGCCGCCCGCCAGCCGGCGAAGTACGATTCGAGATCGCCCTCCAGTCCGGTGATGCCGGCCGCGCGTGCCGCCGCCGCCACCGGCCAGTAGCGGCCGGCAATGCGCATGGCGGCGACGCGCTGCCGCGACACAACGAGCGTGGCGAGGACGAACACTAGTTGCTCGTCTTGATCTCGAGTTCCTTCAAGCTGCGCGGATCGGCGCCGTCGTCCATCGAGAATCGGTCGCCAAAATCGTACATGTCATCGTGCTGGTAGCCGTCGTAGCACTGGATTTCCCACCAGTTGTGGTCGCAATCCTCAAGGTAGAACGAATACACGCCGTGCATGTTCTGCACCGGCAGCACCTGGCGGATGGCGTATTTTTCCTTCATCTCGTTGGCCGCCTTGTGCGCGTTGTCCACTTCGGCCTTGCTGCGCACGTCCACGCCCCAGTGATTGAGCACATTGGTCGGATGCACCGCATCACCCACCTCGACGCAGACGATGTGGAATTTCAGCCCGCAGCGCACCACCATCGCCGGCTTGGCATGGCGCACGCATTCGAGGCCGAGAAATTCCTCGTAGAACTTGCGCGACTGCTTCAGGCTGTAGCACTCGAGCGTGCCATGCGACATTACATAGGGCTTGACCACCGAACCCTGGTTGTTGACTGCTACCTTGCCGTCTCCTGGAATCATGTCTGCTCCTCCTTGTTGAATCGTGGTTTTTCAGTCATCGTGAATGCGGGTCGTCCCGCGATACATTACGCCGTGGCGCGTTCTTTCTCGGTTAGAAAGGAATCGGCATAAAACTCGTCTTCGGGCAAGCCGCATTTTGCGAAAAAGTCGGCGCGCGCCGAATCAACCATGATCGGTGCGCCACAGGCATAGACCTGGTGGCCGGACAGATCGGGCAGGTCATTCATCACCGCCTGGTGGACCAGGCCGGTGCGCCCATCCCAGGCGTCCTGCGCCGCGGGCTCCGACAGCACCGGCACGAATTCAAAACCGGCGTGCTCAGCCGCCCATTTGCGCGGCAGCTCAAGCATATAGAGGTCGGCCTTGGCACGACAGCCCCAGTACAGGCGCATGGACCGCTTGATGTTGCGCCGGATGGCGTATTCGATGATGGCCTTGATCGGCGCAAAGCCGGTGCCACTGGCGACCAGCACGATGGGCTTGTCGCTGTCTTCGCGCAGGTAAAAGGAACCGAGCGGCCCCTCGAAGCGCATGACGTCCCGCTCCTTTACCCCGCCGCCGAACAACCGGTCGGTGAAATGCCCGCCGGGCAGGTGGCGGATGTGCAACTCGACGTGCGACACGCCCTCGGGTTGCGGCGGGCAGGCGATGGAATAGCTGCGCCGCTTGCCGTCCTTGAGCAACAGGTCGACATACTGGCCGGCTACGAACATCATGTTCTCGTTCATCGGCAGGCGCAGGTCGAGCACCGCCACATCGGAAGACGGTCGCGTAATGCGCACCACGCGGCTTGGGACGGTACCGCCGACGATGCCGGCGAGCCCCTCGAGGTCCTGGACCTCGATGACCAGGTCCG
>CAMAWC010000042.1 GCA_945861875.1 Bordetella parapertussis | reverse complement strand
CGCCAGCCGCGCCCGCGCAGCAGGTCGGCCACGGCGAGCGCCGGGAAGACGTGACCGCCGGTTCCGCCCGCCATGATCATGATGGTCTTTTGCACGAGGTCGTTCCCGTCACCGGCCCGGTAGCGGACAGGGCAATCAGCTGAAAAGCCTTGTCTGGCGCGGCTTTCCAGCCATTGATGTCTTGAAAAAGCATGCCGCTCATGCGGTCTGGCCGCGCATCATGGCGCGGTTCTCGTAGTCGATGCGCATCAGGATGGCGAGGGCGGCGCAGTTGGCGAGGATGCCGCTGCCGCCAAAACTCATCAGCGGCAGGGTCAGGCCCTTGGTCGGCAGCACGCCCATGTTCACGCCCATGTTGATCAGCGTCTGCACGCCCAGCCACAGCGCGATGCCCTGGGCCACCAGCGCCGCGAACGGGCGCTCCAGCGCCACCGCCTGGCGGCCGATGGAAAAGGCGCGCAGGATCAGCCACAAGAACAGCAGCAGCACGACGATCACCCCGGCCAGGCCGAGCTCCTCGGCGATTACCGCCAGCAGGAAGTCGGTGTGCGCTTCGGGCAGGTAAAAGAGCTTTTCCACGCTGGCGCCAAGGCCGACGCCGAACCACTCGCCGCGGCCAAAGGCGATCAGCGCATGTGACAGCTGGTAGCCCTTGCCGTAAGCGTCCGCCCACGGGTCCATGAAACCGAAAATGCGCTGCATGCGGTAGGGCGAAGTCAGCACCAGCAGCGCAAAGCCCACGCCCAGCAGCAATATCAGTCCGGCAAACCAGCGCGCATTCATGCCGCCGAGGAACAAGATGCCCATGGCGATGCAGGTGATCACGACAAAGGCACCGAAGTCCGGCTCGCGCAGCAGCAGCCAGCCCACCACCAGCATCACCGAGAGCATCGGCAGCAGGCCTTTTTTGAAGCTGTGCATCAGCGCCGACTTCCTGACGGTGTAATCGGCGGCATAGAGCACCGCGGCGAGCTTCATGAATTCCGAGGGCTGCAGCGTGATGACGAACAGCGAAATCCAGCGTCGCGCGCCGTTCACCTCACGCCCCACGCCCGGAATAAGCACCAGCAGCAGCAGCACGCCGCCGGCGACAAATACCCAGGGCGCGAGCCGCTGCCAGACGCGTATCGGCACCTGGAAAACAAGCATCGCGGCGGTCAGGCTGAAGGCGAGGAACAGCGCGTGGCGCACCAGGAAGTAAGTCGGCTGGTAGCCGGTGAAGCGGCTCGCTTCGGCGGTGGCGATCGAGGCCGAGTAGACCATCACCAGGCCGATGATAAGCAGGCTGAGCGCGGTCCAGACCGTGCTGGCGTCGTATTCGGCCACCGCCTCTCGGCCGCCCCTGTCGGCACTCCCACCGGCGCTCCCGCCGGTGCCAAACAGGCCACCGTGCCAGGCGCGCGGCGTCTTCAGGGTGGCGGCGTTGCCGTTACTGCGGCCGAACATGGGTCATCCCGCGCGCCGCGGCGGCAAACGCCTCGCCGCGATGCTGGTAGTTGTTGAACATGTCAAAGCTGGCGCAAGCCGGCGAGAGCAGCACCGCATCGCCCGGCCGGGCGAGGTGAAAGGCGCTTTGCACCGCATCGTCCATGCTGGCCGCGCGCATCACCGGCACGCCGCTGCCGCCAAGGGCTTGCTCTATCAGCGCGGCGTCGCGACCGATCAGCACCACGCTGCGTGCGCCCTGCGCCACGGCGCCGCGCAAGGGCGAGAAATCCTGCCCCTTGCCCAAGCCACCGGCGATCAGCACCACCTTTTCGTGCCGGCCACGGCCCTCCATCCCGGAGACGCCGGTCAGCCCGGTGAGCGCTGCCACCGTCGAGCCAACGTTGGTGCCCTTGGAGTCGTCGTAAAACACCACGCCGCCATGCTCGGCGACGCGCTCGACACGATGCGGCAGGCCCTTGAAATCCTCCATCGCGGCGAGCAGCGGCGTGTAGGGAAGTTCGATTGCACGGCACAGTGCAAACGCGGCGAGCGCGTTGGCGGCGTTATGCAGGCCGTGCAGCGTCATGTCGGCCAGTGGAACCAGCCGCGCAGCGCCTTGCGCAAGGTAGGACTGGCCATCATACGCGAGCAGGCCGAAATCATCGAGGCCGGTCGGCACATCGAGGCCAAAGCTGATCTGGCGCCGGCCCTTGCGCGCCATCGCCATCACCCGCGCATCGTCGCGATTGAGCACCTGCACGCCGGCGCCGTCGAAAATGCGTGCCTTGGCGGCGGCATAAGCGGCCATGCCCTCATGCCGGTCGAGATGATCTTCGGAGAGGTTGAGCACCGTCGCCGCGTCGGCAGCCAAGCTGGACGTGGTCTCGAGCTGGAAGCTCGACAACTCGAGCACCCACAATTCAGGCCGGCGTTTTGCGTCAAGGCAGGCCATCAGCGCGTCAAGCGCAGCCGGCCCGATGTTGCCGGCGACCTCGCAGGCGGTGCCGGCGCGGCGGCACATCGCACCGGCGAGGGCCGTCACCGTGGTCTTGCCGTTGGTGCCGGTCACCGCCAGCACACGCGGCGGCCTGAAAACCGAAGGCCGGCGCGACCACAACGCGGCGTCGCGTATGGCGTGCGCAAACAACTCGATGTCACCCACCACCGGCACGCCGCGCGCGGCGGCCTGGCGCACCAGCGCCTCCGCCGGGGCGACGCCCGGGCTGATGGCGATCATGTCGACGGCGGAAAAACTCGCCTCGCGCCAGGCGCCGGCGTGCAATTCGGCCTGGGGCAGTTCGCGCGCCAGTGCCGCGGCATGGGGCGGCGCCTCGCGGCTGTCGGCGACACGCACCTTCGCTCCGCAGCGCGTCAGCCACTTCGCCATGGAAAAGCCGGTCTCCCCCAGCCCGAGTACCAGTACGCTTTTGCCGGCAAGCTGCATGTGGCCCGCCGCGCTCATCTGAGTTTCAACGTCGACAAACCGAACAACACCAACATCATGGTGATGATCCAGAACCTGATCACGACTTGAGACTCTTTCCAGCCACCCAACTCATAGTGGTGGTGCAGCGGCGCCATGCGGAATATGCGCTTGCCGCCGGTGGCCTTGAAATACAGTACCTGCAGCATCACCGACATCGTCTCGGCGACAAACACACCGCCCATGATGAACAGCACGATTTCCTGGCGCGTGATGATGGCCACGGTGCCCAGGGCCGCGCCTATGGACAGCGCGCCCACATCGCCCATGAACACCTCGGCCGGGTAGGCGTTGAACCACAGGAATCCCAGCCCCGCCCCCGCGAGGGCGGCGCAAAACACCGTCAGCTCGCCGGCGCCGGGGATGTAGGGAAACAGCAGGTACTTGGCATACACGCTGTTGCCGACGACGTAGGCGAAAATGCCCAGCGCGCTGCCGACCATCACCGCCGGCATGATGGCGAGGCCGTCGAGGCCGTCGGTGAGGTTCACCGCGTTCGAGGTGCCGACAATGACAAAATAGGACAGCGTGATGAAACCGAATACGCCCAGCGGATAGGCGATGTTCTTGAAAAACGGCACAATCAGGTCGGCCTTGGTCGGCAGGTCCATGAGGAAACCGCTTTGCACCCACTGCATGAACAACCCGATCAGCTTGGCGTTTGAGGGGGCCGGGACGGCAAAGGCGAGATAGACCGCCGCGGCCAGGCCGATCAGCGATTGCCAGAAAAACTTGGTGCGCGCCGACAGCCCCTTGGGATTACGGTGCACCACCTTGCGATAGTCATCCACCCAGCCGATGGCGCCAAAGCCGAAAGTCACCACCAGCACCGCCCAGACAAAGCGATTGGTGAGGTCGGACCACAACAACGTGGCGATGAGCATCGAGATCAGCACCAGCGCTCCGCCCATGGTCGGCGTGCCGGCCTTGGTGAGGTGCGACTTGGGACCGTCCTCGCGCACCGCCTGGCCGATCTTGTAGGCGGTGAGTTTGCGTATCACCAGCGGCCCGGCGATGAGCGAGATCGCCAGCGCCGTGAGGCAGGCGAGCACGGCGCGCAGGGTGATGTAATTGAACACGCTGAACGCGCGCATGTCCTGGGAGAGCCACTGGGCAAGATCGAGCAGCATCAGTGAACCGCACTTCCGTCGACGTCACCCGCGTTGGCGTCACCCGCGCCGGCGTCACCCGCGCCGCCCGCTCCACCATTGGCGCACAAGCGCGCCACCACGCGCTCCATTTTCATGAAGCGCGATCCCTTGACCAGGAACACCGGCGGCACCGGCGCAACAGCGAGCTCGACCTCGGCCGCCGCGAGCAGCACCTCGATGGCGGGAAAGTGTGTCGCACCGTCGCCGAAAGCGGCGGCAGAGGCGCGCGTCATGTCGCCCAGCAGCAGCAGCCTGTCGATACCGCGCGATTTTGCGTAGCGCCCGGCCTCGGCATGGAATTCCCCGCCCTGGTCGCCGACCTCGCCCATGTCGCCCAGCACCAGCACGCGACGGCCGCCAAAGCGCGCCAGCACGTCGATGGCGGCAAGCACCGAATCGGGGTTGGCGTTATAGCTGTCGTCGATCACCACGACACCGCCGCGCCCGGTCTTTTTCTGCATCCTTCCCTTGACAGCGGCAAACGCCGAGAGGCCACGCGCGACGGCCGCGAGGCTCGCGCCGGCGGCGGTCGCGGCAGCGGCGGCGGCCAGCGCGTTGCGCACGTTGTGCACACCGGCGAGCTGCAGATTGAAACGGACCGCACCCTCGGGCGCGGACAATTCGATGGTGCTGCCAAAATCATCCAGCGTATAGCGCGCACTGACCGCAGCCGGCCTGTCCAGGCCAAAATCGCGCACCGTCCGGGCGCCGGCCAACCCGCGCCAGAACACCGCGTAGTCATCATCGGCGTTGATCACCGCCGTGCCTTGTTCGGGCAGGGCCTTGAACAGGTCGCCATGCTCGGCGGCGACATCGGCGACCGATTTCATGAACTCCTGGTGTTCGCGCTGGGCGTTGTTCACCAGCCCCACCGTGGGTTGCGCAATGGCCGCGAGCGCGGCGGTTTCGCCCGGGTGGTTCATGCCCAGCTCAATGGCGGCAACGCGGTGGCCCTCGCGCAAACCGAGCAGCGTGAGCGGCAGGCCGATGTCGTTGTTGAGATTGCCGGCGGTGGCAAGGGTGTGTTCGGCGCCCCAGTGCTCGCGCAGTATCGCGGCGATCATTTCCTTCACCGTGGTCTTGCCGTTCGAACCGGTGATGGCAATGAGCGGAATGTCAAAGCGGCCGCGCCAGTGCGCGGCCAGGCGGCCAAGGCCGCGCCGGGTGTCTCGCACCACGATGCACGGCAGGCCGGCCTGCACGGCCTCATCGCGCGACTGCTCGTCGACCATCGCCGCGACGGCACCTCGCGCCTTGGCCGCACCGAGGAAATGGTGGCCGTCGAAATTGTCGCCGCGCAAGGCGACGAACAGCGCGCCGGCGGGTACCGTGCGCGTGTCGGTCGAGACCGAGCCGAAACACACGTCGGCGCCGCTGCGGCTCGCGCCCAGGGCCGTGGCGGCTTCGTGCAGGCTCATCATGCCCGCCCCGGAGTTTCGGCTGCGGATGCGGCCGCCGCATGAAATGCCTTGAGCGCCTCACGCGCCGCGACAAGGTCGGAGAAGGCGTGCCGCGCGCCGGCAATTTCCTGGTAGGTCTCGTGGCCCTTGCCGGCGAGCAGCACCACGTCGCCGGCGGCGGCCTCGCCGATGGCCAGCGCGATGGCGCGCGCGCGGTCGGGCTCGGTGACGATGGAACGCCCGCCCGCGGCCTGCATGCCGGAGAGCACGTCGGCGATGATCGCCGCCGGATCCTCGCCGCGCGGATTGTCGCTGGTGACGATGATGCGCTCGGCACTACGCGAAGCCACCGCGCCCATCAGCGCGCGCTTGCCGCGATCGCGCTCGCCGCCGCAGCCGAATACGCAAACCAGCCTGCCGCCGCCGCTGTGCGCAACGTCGGACAGTGCCGCGAGGGTTTTTTCCAGCGCATCGGGACTGTGGGCGTAGTCGACCACCACCAGCGGCTGCACGCCGCCGCCGATGCACTGCATGCGGCCGGTCACCGCCTCGAGGCGGTCGAGCGCCGCAAGGGCTTCGGCAAAGGGCACACCCGAGACCAGCATGGTGGCGAGCACGCCCAGCAGGTTCGAAACATTGAAGCGGCCGAGCAGCGCGGCGTTTGCCACCGCGCCCTCGCCCCAGCTGCTCTTCACCTTGAAGACGAGGCCCTGCGGGCCGCCCCGGATATTCTGCGCCTCGACCCAGCATTCGAGGCCGGCGCGCGATGCCGCGCCCTCCTGCAGGCTGTAGCCGGTGCGGTTGACGCCGCTATCCAAAAGCCGGCGCGCGATGCCCACGCCCTGCACGTCATCCATGTTGAGCACGGCGTGGCGCAGGCCGGGCATGTGAAAAAGCTTTTCCTTGACCGCGGCGTAACGTTCCATGTCGCCGTGGTAATCGAGGTGGTCGCGCGACAGGTTGGTAAAAAGCGCGACGCCAAACCTGACGCCGTTGACGCGGCCCTGGTCAAGGCCGATGGAGGACACCTCCATCGCCACGCCCTGCGCCCCGGCCGCGTGCAGCTTGGCCAGGCTCTTGTGCAACAGCACCGCATCGGGCGTGGTGTTCACGGTGGGCTCGAGCGCCCCGCCAGGCAAGCCCAGGCCCAGCGTGCCGATGACCGCGGTGCGCGCGCCGCTGTCGGTGCAGGCGTGCGACAGCCACTGGCTGCACGAACTCTTGCCGTTGGTGCCGGTCACGCCCATGGTCCACATTTTCTCCGAAGGGCGGCCGTAGACCTGATGTGCCAGCGGGCCGGCCATGTCGCGCAGGCCCTCGACCCACAGGTTGGGCGCGTGCCAGCCGGCGTTCCACTCAAAGCCCTCGCGCTCCCACAACACGGCGGCGGCGCCGCGCGCCACGGCCTGGGCAATGTGCGCCCGCCCGTCCTGTTTTGCGCCGGGCCAGGCGAGGAAGACGTCGCCCGCGGCAATGCTGCGGCTGTCGGTGGCAAGGCCGTTCACCACCACCCCCAGCTTGCGCAGTTCGTCCAGAATGATGTCGGCGCGCGCATCCACACTAAAGGCTTTCCCTTACTTCCTGCCCGTCGGCCGGAAGCTCGATCGGTTTCATCGGCGCATCCTGGGGGATTTCCAGGCGCCGCAGCGCGCCGGCCATGACGTTGGCAAACACCGGCGCGGCGACCTGGCCGCCGTAGTACTGGCCGGCCGAGGGCTCGTCTATCATCACCGCAATCACCAGGCGCGGGTCCGAGACCGGCGCGAAGCCGACAAACGAGGCCACATACTTGGTCGCGGCATAGGCGCCGTTTTCGAGTTTGTGCGCGGTGCCGGTCTTGCCGCCGATGCGATAGCCCATGATCTGGGCGCGCGGGGCGGTACCACCGGGCTGCACCGCCAGTTCGAGCATGTGACGGACCTGACGCGCGGTCTGCGCCGAGATCACCGGCTTGGCCGTCACCGGGCCCTCGACCCGGGTCATCGACAGGGGCACCAGTTCGCCGTCGCGGGCGAATATCGAATAGGAGCGCGCCAGCTGGATCAGGCTGACCGAAATGCCGTGGCCGTAGGACATGGTCGCCTGCTCGATCGGCCGCCAGGTCTTGAAAGGGCGCACGCGACCGCTTACCTCGCCCGGGAAACCGGTCTGCGGCATGGCGCCAAAACCGGCATTGGCAAACATCCCGGCCATCGACTCGGCGCTCATCGACAGGGCAATCTTGGCGGCGCCGACGTTGGAGGATTTTTGTATCACCTGCTCGACCGTGAGCGCGCCCTCGGCGTGCGCATCGCGGATGGTTGCCGGTCCTATGGTGAGCGTGCCCGGGGCGGTCTGGATGATCGTCTCAGGGCGCACCTTGCCGGTTTCCAGCGCGATGGCGATGGTGAAGGGCTTGAGCGTGGACCCCGGCTCGAAACTGTCGGTGAGGGCGCGGTTCCGCAGCTGCGCGCCGGTCAGGCGGGCGCGGTTGTTCGGGTTGTAAGTGGGCATGTTGGCAAGGGCCAGCACCTCGCCGCTGCGAATATCGAGCACGATGATGCCGCCCGCCTTGGCCTTGTGCTGCTCGATCGCCGCCTTCAACTGGGCGAAGGCGAGGCTCTGTATCTTGGCATCAAGGGCAAGCGTGACATTGCGCCCCTCCTGCGCCGCCTTGATCGACTCCATGTCCTCGACAATCTGCCCGCGCCTGTCCTTGATGACGCGGCGGCTGCCGGCCTTGCCGGCAAGCTGTTGCTGGAAGGCAAGCTCGATACCCTCCTGCCCGGACTCATCGACACCGGTAAAGCCCAGCATATGGGCCATCCCCTCGCCGGCCGGGTAGTAGCGGCGGTACTCGCGGCTCTGGAACACGCCTGCGAGTTGCAGCTCGTTGATTTTTTCAGCCGCTTCGGGCGGCACCTGCCGCTTGAGGTAGACAAAATCACGGCCGGTGTCGCCGAGCTTTTTGCGGATATCCTGCGGCGGCACCTCGAGCAGTGCGGCCAGCCGCGTGATCTGCGCACTCGAGGGCTGCGCATCGCCGGGGATCGCCCACACCGATTTCACCGGGGTGGAGATGGCGAGAACCTCGCCGTTGCGGTCTGTGATCTTGCCGCGGTTGGCGCTGATCTCGATCACGCGGCTGTAGCGCGACTCGCCCTTTTGCTGCAGGAAATCCTTGTTCACGCTTTGCAGCCAGACGGCGCGGGCGCCCAGGCCGACAAAAGCAAGGCAGAACAGCGCCAGCACCACGCGCGAACGCCAGGTCGGCAGGCGCAGTTCGAGCACCGGGCTGGTGGCGAATTTCACGGCTTGGCCCCGGCGGGCTGTTCCGCTTTGGCCGCGGCCCCGGGTTCGACGATTTGCGTGCGGCGCGGGTCGGGAATGCCCATGTGCAAGGCCTGGCGCGCCACGCGCTCGACGCGGCCGTGCATCGCCCAGGTGCTTTGCTCGAGCTGCAGCTGGCCCCACTCGACGTCAAGCTGGCGCGCCCGCTCCTGCTCTTTTTCGAGCTGGGTGAAAAGTTTCCGCGCCTGGTGCTGGGAGGTGACGAGGCCCGTCGCGCACAGCGCTAGGAGCGCAAGCAAAATGAAATTGATCCGCGTCATGTCCCCGGTCTTAGCCAGTCAAGCAACAGCGTGATGAAATGCGACAAGGCGGGGAAAAAGCCGTCGGCGTCCTGCGGGGTGACACGGGGCATGCTGTTCATGGTGTGCGCCTTCCGGTCATGCGAGCCTCTCGGCAACGCGCATCACGGCGCTCCTGGCGCGCGGATTGGCGCGCACCTCGGCCACGCCGGCGCGCAGCGGCTTGCCAATCACGCGCAACCTGCCCTGGGGCAGTTCGGCGGCGCGTATCGGCAGACGCGAGGGGATGTCGGCTTCCGGGTGCGCCTCGCCACGCAGGGTGCGCTTGACGATGCGGTCCTCGAGCGAGTGAAAGCTGATCACCGCCAGCCTGCCGCCCGCAGCGAGCGCGTCGATCGCCTGGGGCAAGACTAGCGACAACTCTTCAAGCTCCTGATTGAGGAAAATCCGAAGAGCCTGGAAGGTGCGCGTCGCCGGATCTTGCCCAGCCTCACGCGTCCTGACGGCCGTAGCCACGACAGCGGCAAGTTGCCCGGTGGTGAGGACAGGGCCTCCGGCCCGAGCAGCAACAAGCGCCTTTGCAATCTGTTTAGCAAACCGTTCTTCGCCATAGTCCCTGATGACCTCCCCGATCTCAGCCTCATCCGCAACCGCCAGCCACTCGGCGGCGCTTTGCCCGCTTCCGCGATCCATGCGCATGTCCAGCGGCGCATCAAAGCGGAAACTGAACCCGCGCCGCGCATCGTCCAGCTGCGGGGACGACACGCCGAGGTCAAGCAGCACCCCGTCCACCGCCGCGACACCCATACCCTCGAGCACCACGGCCAAATCCGAAAACCTCGCCCGCGCTATGGCAAAACGCGCGTCGGTGATCCCGCCCGCCGCTGCCACCGCCTCATCATCGCGATCGAGCGCAATCAGGCGCCCGCGCGGACCCAACCGCTCCAGGATCAGGCGGCTGTGCCCTCCGCGACCGAAGGTGGCATCGACATAAATTCCGTTTGTTCTGTCGCCCGCGCTGTTGTCCAGGATGGCGAGCGCGTCGACCGCCTCTTCGAGCAGGACGGTACGGTGGATGAATGGCGGCACGGGCTCAAAGTGAAAAGTCTTCCGTGCCGGGGGGCGGCGCGGCGCTGGCGAGTTTCATCGCCGCCGCAAGTTTGGCCTCCCAAGCCGGGACATCCCAGACTTCAAAATGGCTGCCCTGCCCGACCACCATCACCTGCTTTTCAAGGCCGGCGAATTTGCGCAATGCCGGCGAAACCAGGATGCGGCCGGCACCGTCCAGCGCCTGCTCCTCGGCATGGCCGACCAGCAGGCGCTGCCATGCGCGCGCCTCGACGCTAAAACTGGGCAAGGACTGGATGCGCGCGCGACGCGGCTCCCATTCGACATAGGGATAGAGCAGCAGGCAGCCGTCCGGGTGGGCGGTCATTACGACTGCGGCACCGCCCGAAGCCAGGGCGTCACGATGTCTGGTCGGCACGGTAAGCCGCCCCTTGGCATCAAGACTGAGTTCGCTCGCCCCCTGAAACACGCTTAAATCCTCCCGTGCGCCTGATTTTTAGCGGGCAGGCTTCGAATAAGCCAAGAATTACCCATTAATTCCCACCAAAACTCACGATTTCCCACTTTAGAACAAAGAAAACCTGCGGTCAAGCAATGAATTGGGGAATTTTCTAGTCAGGACAACGACTTAAGCGTGTTTTTACATCGTAAGTCTGTACTTTTTTCCTCTTTAAAAACAATATGGATACAAGTGATACCGAAAGTGATTTCTAGATAAAGAATGCGTTTTTGCCAGACTCCCTACTTTTAGCCACCAAAACATTCGTGGCCGTGTTGATCCACGGGTGCCGGCTGCCAAAACAGCTCAATGTTCGGCTATACGAACAGTTGTTCGATATGCGAACATAAATCATAATTCCGCGACCGCACGCCAGCCCGCCATGGAGACTGTCTTGAAACAAGCGATGCAAAAGCCTTCTGGTGAATTTCTGCAGTCGTTCGCGCGCGGCCTGTCGGTGATACGCGCGTTCGGCCCGCGGTCACCGGTGATGACGCTCTCGGCCGTCGCCGAGCAGACCGGCCTCACCCGCGCCGGCGCAAGGCGCATCCTCCTCACGCTGCAATCACTGGGCTACGTCGCCAGCGAAGGACGCGACTTTCGCCTCACCCCGCGCATCCTCGACCTGGGCTACTCCTACCTGTCGTCGATGCCGCTGTGGGATATCGCGCAACCGATCATGGAAGACCTGGTCGGCGAGGTTCACGAGTCGTGCTCGGCCTCGGTGCTCGAGGGCGGGGACATCGTCTATGTGCTGCGCGTGCCCACCCATCGCATCATGACCATAGGCCTGTCCATAGGCAGCCGCCTGCCTGCCTACGCCACCTCGATGGGGCGCGTGCTGCTGGGCGGACTCGCGCCGCAGGAGCTCGACGCCTACCTGGCAAGGACAAAATTCACCGCCTATACAAAGCGCACCATCACCGACCCCAAGGCGCTGAAAAAGGCGGTGCTCACCGATGAAAAAAAAGGCTGGTCGCTGGTCGACCAGGAACTCGAGGACGGGCTGCGTTCGATCTCGGTGCCCATCGTCGACGGCCGCGGCCGCATCCTTGCCGCCATGAACATAAGCGGCCAGGCGGCGCGCACCAGCGAGGCACAAATCGTCAAAACCTTCCTGCCCAGGCTCAAGGCCGCCGCCGAACGCATCAGCGCAGCCTTGCGCATGCGGCGCGGGTAACAGGGTCGCGCATGCGGTGAAAATCGCCTTTTCTGCAGCACGCCCCCCCCTTTGTCCCCTCCGGGGACTACCTTCGGGGCGAAACGGGGGGCCAGGGGGGATTTAGCCCTGCAGGCCCCCTCCCCCCGGGAGTGAGATAATGGCCCAATTCCCCGGTCCGCAGCACTGCGGATCCCACCCACCCCACCGGAGCACGCCGTGAGCGCACAAGACGAAACAAAGACCATGGCCTTGTTCTGCGACTTCGAGAACGTGGCCCTCGGCGTGCGCGACGCCAAGTTCGACAAGTTCGACATCAGCAAGGTCCTCGAGCGCCTGCTGTTAAAGGGCAGCATCGTTTCCAAAAAAGCCTATTGCGACTGGGAACGCTACAAGGCATTCAAGCAGGACATGCACGCCGCCGCCTTCGAGTTGATCGAAATCCCCCACCGCAGCATGTCGGGCAAGAACTCGGCCGACATCCGCATGGTGGTCGACGCGCTCGACCTTTGCTATACCAAGAGCCACCTCGACACCTTTGTCATCATTTCCGGCGACTCGGACTTCTCGCCGCTCGTCTCCAAGCTGCGCGAGAACAACAAGACGGTGATCGGCGTGGGCGTGAAAAACTCCAGTTCCGACCTGCTCATATCCAACTGTGACGAATTCATTTTTTACGACGACCTGGTGCGCGAAACCCAGGGCCGCGCCAGCGCCGCCAAAAAATCCAAGCCCATCCGCAAGCGCACGGCATCCAAGGGCGAAGCCCATGGCGGCAACGGCGCGCCCGTTGCCGCGCCCGAGGCCGACGCCGCGCCGGCTGCGGCACGGCCCGAACAGGGCAAGAAGGAAGAAGCCATCGCCTACGTCATCGAAACCGTAGAAGCCCTGCTCGCCGAACGCGGTGCCGAGGAAAAAATCTGGGGCTCCATGGTCAAGCAGACGCTCAAGCGCAGGAAGCCCAGCTTTAACGAACGCTATTACGGCTTCAAGGCCTTCGGCGATTTACTCGAGGAAGCCAAGGCGAGGAAGCTGCTGGACATAGAGAAGGACGATAAGTCGGGCGCGTACATCATCAAGGGTGTGATGCACGAGTAGGAACACCCACTGTTCGATCATGGTTGACCGCTTATCGGTATGTCGATACCATACCGAACGAACGTTCGCCGCGAGGATTCTGGTGTTAATAGCAAGACTCAACGGCGACTCTTTGATGCCGAAGCTAATTTTGAAAAAGAGGGGGGACAAAAATGACCCGAACCAAAGACCGCATTAACACCACCTCTGGAGCAAGAATTCTTCCCATAAGGCCTTCCCCTGCGGGAGCAAGCGTTGAGCTTTTTTCTGGATGCGGCGGCCTCGCCATGGGCCTGTCGTTAGCCGAGTTCCAACACAAACTACTCATAGAATGGAATCGTGAGGCATACGAAACCATAATTCACAATAAGGAAAAAGGCCTACGCCACGTCAGGGACTGGCCTTATGTCCACGACGATGTTCGGGACATTCAATGGAGCAAGTTTCGCGGCCACGTTGATATCGTCGCCGGAGGCCCTCCGTGTCAACCCTTCTCGGTAGGAGGAAAAGCGAATGGCTCTCTTGATGGGCGAGATATGTGGCCCGAAGCTATTCGTGCTGTCCGCGAAATCCAACCCAAGGCATTTTTATTTGAGAATGTGCGAGGGCTGCTGCGCCCTGCGTTTGCCGATTACGTTAGCTGGATTCGAGCGTATTTGGTTAATCCAGAAATAGAGCGTAAACCCAACGAAGGACATGTCGAACATTTGGCGAGATTGAGTGCGTCTAAATTTTCATCCTACGATGTTGTAGTTGCTCCCGTGAACGCCGCAGACTACGGCGCCCCACAAAAGCGGCATCGCGTCGTCATTGTCGGGTTTCGCAAAGAGTTGGGCGTGTCACTAGAACTCCCTAGGACCACTCATAGCCAGGATCGGCTGGTTTGGGAAAAATGGATTAGCGGAGATTACTGGAAACGGCATGGATTAAAGCGCCAGAAGCCGTCCATGGCCCCACCGCAGGAGGCGCGAATCATGGAAAGATTGCGCAATGAAATGTTTGAGCCTACTTCCATGGCATGGCGCACTTGCCGTGACGCCTTTGAGGGGCTAGATGAACCTGGAACACGCCCCGATCTTGTGAATCACAACTTCCAACCTGGTGCGCGCGTGTACCCCGGTCACACCGGCAGCCCGATTGACGAACCCGCCAAGGCGTTAAAGGCTGGCGTACACGGAGTCCCTGGCGGCGAGAATATGCTTGCCCGTGAAGATGAGTCGGTGCGCTACTTTAGCGTGAGGGAAGCAGCTAGACTCCAAGGAATGCCTGATGATTTTGAGTTCCCACGATCGTGGACGGAGTCAATGCGACAATTAGGTAACGCAGTTCCAGTCACGCTTGCGAAAGCCTTAGCGGATTGGATGGCCAATCAAATCGCATTGACCAATAGGAAGCAGCAGGCAGCATAAAAATCATGCGTCAACCGCCTCCCCCAAAACAAGTCCGTAAGAAAAAAGAAAATACAAAAACTAATCGAAATAACAGCTCCGTCAAGGCACTTACGGAAACGCTCCATATCACGAAATGGGAAGCCCTCTATCGTGAAATAGACAAAAGCGTGGAGTCACCCCCTGCATCGGAAGAAGGGTATGCTGAGTTCGCGCTTGATTTTGAAAATGCGCTCGCGCATCAACTCGGTCCGTTTTTCGAAAAGCTCAAACCAGCAAAGCTCCACCCAGATACGCTAAAAGAAATCGTGCATGGCGCACGTGGAGCCTACTATCTATTGCTGAATGATGAACTGGTTTACATCGGTAAATCCGATGCCAAAGCAGGGCTCAAAGCTCGGCTTCACCGCCATTACGACACTCTAAGATGCAGGAGGGGCATCGACTTTGAACAGATGAAATTCAAAGCAGTAAAAATATTTTCGTTCAGCGCCATAGATACCGAAAGCTTATTGCTCGATATTTTCTCAAAACTTAAGAAAATAAATGGCGTTAAAAAAGCGCGTCCTGCATGGAATTTATCTGGCTTCGGCTCCAATGATCCAGGCAAAGAACGTGATACACAGAAGGTCTCCGTCTTCGATCAAAGACATCCTCTTGATCTTGATGCGAAAATTTCATTTGACTTAAATAGACACCCCCTTCCAGAAGGGCCCCAGACTACGCTTCTGGTCTATCTGACTTGGCTAGCCAAGCACCTCCCATTTACCTTTCGCACCGATAAGAAGCAACTCAAGAAGCTTGGCGACGTATCTGTTACACCTTCAGCACTTTTCAAAGATCAAACCCTTAGGCAACTTTTACTAAAAATTCATTCGAAGCTACCCGCCAATTGGACGTTAACTGTTCTTCGGGGGAAGGTTGTGCTCTACGAGAATGAAGACGCTAAATACAAAAGTCCAGTGTGGGTCTTGATAGGAAAGCAGGCTGCGGGACAGCCGACATACGAATTAGGCGATGTTGGCATTGACGACGACGAAACTGAGGACGGCGAAAACAACAAGTGAACTAAACGGGTCGGCTCACTTTTTAAATACCGAGCCCCTGAAAACCCGCGCCAAACGGGCTTCCCCATAAGTCAGCACCCATCGTCGGAGTTCAGTTGATGACAAGCACAGACCTTTCCCCGCTAAAAACCCTCAGCGCATCGATACTCTCTGACGTGATGGACAGCCTCGGCCTGATGGGCCAGGCGATGAAGCCGTTTGTGCGGCCGCTCGATGCGGAACTGGTGCTGGTCGGCCGCGCACGCACCGGGCTTTACATGCCGGTCTATGCGCATCGCGCCGGCGAAAACCCCTACGAAGTCGAAATCGCCCTGGTCGATGACCTGAAAGCGCAGGACGTGGTGGTGCTCGCCTGCAACGGCCCGACCGATCGCATCGCGCCCTGGGGCGAACTGCTGTCCACCGCCGCGGGCGCGCGCGGCGCCGCCGGCTGCGTCACCGACGGGCTGGTGCGCGATGTCAAGCAAATACGCGCCATGGGCTTCCCGGTGTTTCACGGCGGCATCGGCCCGCTCGATACCAAGGGCCGTGCGCGCATGGTCGAGCGCGACATCACGGTCGAGTGCGGCGGCGTGACGGTACAACCGGGTGACATCGTGTTCGGCGACGCCGACGGCGTGGTGGTGATCCCGCGACAGCACGAAGCGGATGTCCTCTCGCGCGCCGCCGCCAAAGTGGCCGGTGAAAACCACACCCGCGATGCGCTGCGCCAGGGCGAACTGCTGGGCGATGTGTTCCGGCGCTTCGGCATACTCTGAACGGAACAGGCAATCGCCTGGAAACCCTTACCAGTCGTGGCTTTCAAGCCATTAGCGCCTGACCGGACCACGATTGCATTGAACGGGAACACAAGGTGCGCCAGTTCATGACCAGCCTCCTCACCATCGTCCTGCTGGTCGCACTTGGCCTGCCGCTCACGCTCTTCGTCTTCCAGGACAAGCTGATTTTCATGCCGCAGCCGGCACCGGCCGCGCCGCCGCGCGCAGACGGCGTGTTGATCACGGAAGTGAACATCCCGGTCGGTGACGGCCTCACACTGCGCGGCTGGCTGGCGCGGCCGCAGGGCACCGTGGGTCGCATGCCGCTGGCGATTTATTTCGGCGGCAACGCCGAAGAGGCCTCGGGCATGGCCACGCTCGCCGCGCGCTTTCCGGGCTGGGCGCTGCTGGTGGTGAACTACCGCGGCTACGGCGGCAACGCCGGCGCGCCCTCGGAAAAAGCCCTCGTCGCCGACGCGCTAGTTATTTACGAGTGGGCGGCAAAACGCGATGACACCAACGCGGCGCGCATCGCGGTCATTGGACGCAGCCTGGGCAGCGGCGTCGCGGTGCAGCTTGCGGCAAAGCGCGATGTGCGTGCGCTGGTGCTGCTGGCGCCGTTCGACAGCCTGCGCGCGGTGGCGCAGCACCACTACCCTTTTGTGCCCATGGGCCTGCTGCTGCGCCATCCCTTCGACTCGCTGGTGCTCGCTCCGGACATTAGGGCACCACTGCTGGTGGTTGCAGCCGCGCGCGACAGCATCATCCCGCCCGAACATGCGCGCCGCCTGTTCGACGCATGGCGCGCACCCAAGGCCTGGCTTGCCATCCCCGGCGCCGACCACAACGACCTCGATGCCGATCCGGCCTGCTGGGACACGGTGGCGGCGTTTCTGGCCGAGCGCCTGCGCTAGACCAGTCGAAGTGGCCGGGCTGAAGCCGCGCAGCATGGCGGCGGAAAACCGGCGCCCGCTTTACTTGCCCCGCATTGATATGTACACTTCATCTGTACATATTAGAGGATGCCATGTCGAAGCCCCATAAAACCGCGGTTAACGTCACCGAACTACGCCAGAACCTTCCCGCCTATCTTGCCGACGCGCAAAAGGGCCGGGAAATCGAGGTCACCTCGCGCGGCAAGGTGATTGCCCGCATCATCGCCGGCGGCGACGCCAGCCAGGAAGCCCGCGAGCGCTTGATCGCCGCGCGCGCGCGCTGCCGTGTCGGCGATGTGCTGAGTCCGACCGGGGCGCAGTGGGAGGTCGAGCAGTGATCGTTCTGGACACCCACGCGCTGGTCTTCGACGCACTTGCCCCCTCCAGCCTGTCGGCCCGCGCCCGCAAGGCCATTGAGACTGCCTTTGCCGACCGGGAGCTCGCCTGCAGCGACATCAGCCTGTGGGAAATTGCGATGCTCATTGCGCACGGCCGCCTCGACCCGGCGATGGATGCGCGGGCCTTTCTCGATGACATGATCGCGGCACGCCATATCCGCGTACTGCCCATATCAGCGGAAATCGCCGTGCTGTCCCAATCCGACCAGTTTGCGCATGGCGACCCGGCGGACCGGCTGATCGCCGCCACGGCGCGACTGCATCAGGCCGCCCTTGTCACCTCTGATGCGAAGCTGCGCAAGCTCGGAAACGTCACCACGATCTGGTGAGACTGGATTTCCCGCTGCAGTAGTGGCTGGAAACGCACGCCTGGTACGGCTTTCCAGCCGATTTGCGCCGTCAAAACCCGACGTTATTCCCACCCTTCAATTGCAAAATGTCGCGCGCCTCATCCGGCGTGGCCACTTCCAGCGACAGCGCCTCGATGATGGAACGGATGCGCTTGACCTGCATGGCGTTGGTCTTGGCCAGCGTGCCCGGGCCGTCCCAGAGCGAATCCTCCAGCCCGACGCGCACATTGCCGCCCATCACCGCCGACATCGCCGCGACAGGCATCTGGTTGCGCCCGGCGCCCAGCACCGACCAGACGTAGTCGTTGCCGAACAAGCGGTCGGCGGTGCGCTTCATTTGCATCACGTCTTCCGGGTGCGCGCCGATGCCGCCGAGAATGCCGAACACCGACTGGATAAAGAGCGGCGGCTCGACGATCTGGCGCTCGAGAAAATGC
The DNA here is from genome assembly GCA_945861875.1 of Bordetella parapertussis. Lineage (GTDB taxonomy): Bacteria > Pseudomonadota > Gammaproteobacteria > Burkholderiales > SG8-39 > CAITSH01. The sequence continues at coordinate 13,196 of CAMAWC010000042.1, read as the reverse complement.
GCCGCGGTGTACAGGTGGCCGATGTCGTAGCACTCGATTTCGAAGCGCGTGTTGTTGGCGCGGCAGGATTCCAGGATGTACTGGATGTCCTTGAAGGTGTTCTTGAAGATGCGTCCGTCCGATTCGGCAAGGTAAGGCGCCTCCCAGGGCTGCTTCCAGTTCTTGTAGCGGGCCATCATCGGGTAGAGGCCGAAGTTCATCGAGCCCATGTTGAGCGAGGCGACCTCGGGCTTTAATTGCAGCGCCGGCTGCAGCCGCTCCTCGATGTCCATGGTCGGCGCGCCGCCGGTGGTGAAGTTGATCACCACGTCCGAGCGCGCCTTGATCGCCGGGGCGAATTCGCGAAAGTATTTCGGGTCCTGGGTCGGGCGGCCGTCGACCGGGTCGCGCGCATGCAGGTGGACGATGGCGGCGCCGGCCTCGGCCGCGCCCACCGCCGCATCGGTTATTTCCTGCGGCGTGATCGGCAGGTAGGGCGACATGGTCGGCGTGTGGATGGCGCCGGTGACGGCGCAGGTAATGATGACTTTCTTTTTCGGGCGTGTTGCCATGGGGTTTCCTTTTTAATTATTGAAGTTTTCGTAATTAATGACAAACACTTGTCATTCCCGCGAATCCCACTCCGGGGATGACGGTAACAGAGGGGGTAATTGTCATGAAATATGAAACGCTCAATAATCAGGCGGCAAGTGAAGCGAGGTATTCCTCTCGCCTCACCCGCATTTGTTCCTTGATGTTCGTGCCGTGGGTTTTCATGTTGGCGGCGTCCGCCTCGCTGGTCTGATCGAGTATGGCCGCCTTGAAGCTGGGCACCTCCTGCACGCGCCGCCACCACGCCATCACCTGCGGGCGTTCGGCGGTCCACAGGTCAAGGAGGTTAAGGTAGTTGAGCCTCGCGACAAAAGGCATCAGGTTGATGTCGGCCAGCGTCATGTCCGCGCCCAATAGCCATGGACCGCCTTCCTCAAGCGCCTTTTCCATATTTTTGAACAGCTTTTCGTAGGACGCGACAGCCTGCAGCACATATGGCGAGGCGACGCCTTCGGCGTAGGTGGACCGGTAGCGCGCGCTTCGCTGCGGATCACCGACATTGCGAAAACGCGTTTCGCGCTGCGTGTCGGTCATGGCGCGCAGCTTTTCGCGGAACATGGCCGAAAAACTGATTTCGCGCGTCGCCTCGAATATGCCCTCGTCTATGGCTTTGCTCCACAGGCGCATTTGCGCCTTCAGCCAGGGGTCGGTTGGCACCAGGCGCGGCGCCGGGTAGGCGTCGTCGAGGTATTCGCAAATCAGCGTCGACTCGACGATGATGCGGCCCTCGTCAACGAGGGTCGGCACCACGCCCTTGGGATTGATCTTGAGGTAGGCCGGATCGTACTGCTCGTTGGCAAACAGATTGATATTCTGCGTTTCGGGCTCGAGGCGTTTTTCGCGCAGCGTGATCATCACCTTTTGCGTGCAGATGGAATTGCCCGACTTGTAGAGTTTGAGCATGCCTATCCGATCAGGCAAGTAGTGTTGGCGTGCGCGCCAGCAGGCCGCTTTCTTTTTCGTAAGCCGCGCCGATGCGATAGAGCAGCGCTTCGGCAAAGGGCCGACCGATGACCTGGAAGCCGCAGGGCAGGCCGTTCGGTGTGAAACCGCCAGGAACCGACAGCGCCGGCAGGCCGAGGTAATTGACCGGCCGCATCAGGCGGGTGATTTCGTTGAGGATGCGCATGCTGTTGGGGCCGCCCGACACGTCCACATCCGAAAGTTTTGGCACCGGATAAGAGAGCACCGGCGCGACCACCGCGTCGCACTTGCTCAAAACCGTGCTGCAGAATTCAAGCAACGCCGGACCGCGAAAGCGCTGCGCGTCCTGGTAGTCCTGCGCCGACACGCCCAGCGTGACTTCGATGCGCCCGCGCGTCTGCGGCGTGTAATCGGCGGCGCGCGTCTTCATCCACTCGCCGTGGATGGCGATGACATCGCCCCAGGTGAGCAGCATGCCGGCGGCGTTGACGACATCGAGGTCGGGCATTTTCACGTCTATGACTTCGCAGCCGAGCTTGCGGTAGGCGGCGTACACCGCGTCCATCACGGCAATCACCTCGGGCTCGAGCTTTTCATCAAAGTAGCCGATGGGGCGTCCGATGCGCAGGCCTTTCACCGGCTTGCCGATGCCGGCGGTGTAATCGGGCACCGCGTCGGCGGTGGTATGCGGATCGCGCGCGTCCTGCCCGGCGAGGATGTTCAGCAGCAGCGCATTGTCGGCGATGGTGCGCGTCAGCGGCCCCACCGTGTCGAGCGAACCGGACAAGGGCATGGCGCCGTAGCGCGACACGCGGCCCAGTGTGGTTTTCATTCCGGCAAGGCCGCAAATGGCCGCGGGCAGGCGCACCGACCCCGCGGTGTCCGAGCCGAGCGCGCCAAACACCGTGCCGGAGGCGACCGACACCGCCGAACCCGCGGACGAACCGCCGGTGATGTAGTCCGGGTTCCACGGGTTGCGCGCATCACCGAGGAATGCGTTCTGCCCGGTCGGCCCGTAGGCGAATTCGGTCATGTTGAGCGTGCCGATCTGCACCTGGCCGGCGGCATCAAGCCGCTCGAGCGCGGCGGCGGTTACCGGGGCCACCCAGTCGGCGCGGATTTTCGAACCGCAGGTCGACACCTCGCCCTTGCGGTAATACATGTCCTTGTGCGCCAGCGGCACGCCGTGCAGCGGGCCGCGCAGTTTGCCCTTTGCCAGTTCGGCGTCACAGGCACGCGCGTTGGCGAGGGCTTTTTCCTCGTCGATGCGCACAAAGGCGTTGTAGTGCGGGTCCAGGCGTCTTGCCTTGGCGATCGCGGCGGTGGTGAGTTCGACCGAGGACACCTTCTTGTCGCGCAGGGCCTGGGCCGCGGCGGTGAGCGAAAGCTTGAGCATGTCGTCCATGTCAGCGCCCGTCCTTGCTGCCGTCGACTTTGGTGATTTCCCGCGCCGCCTGCAGCGTCAGCGTGTCGTGGTCGAAATCAAGGTGCGCGCGCGCCGCGGCGAATTTTTCCACCGCCGGGCCGGCGGTACCGGCGATCTGTTGCGCGCGTTCGGCGGTGATGGCCCAGCCAACGCGGCGCGCGGTGGACAGGACGTCTTCTGGGGTGAGCTTGCTCATGGGTACTCCGTGGATGGTGTCACACTGAATGCGGGAAGATGGAATATGCCAGAATGGCGCCGCTTGAGCACGACCTAACGTATTTATGCGCTGCCGCTGCGCAGCATTGCCAAGGAGACTGCATGAAACGCCTTATTCTGGCCGTCCTCGCCGCACTATGCAGCCAGGCCGCGGCGGCGCAAGGGGTGATCATCGATGCAGCCGGCGTGGCCGCGGCGCTTTCGCGTGACGTCATTATCTGGGACATCCGCCCGGCCGAGGCCTTCGCCAAGGGCCACATCCCCGGCGCCGTGAACATCGGCGACGCACCCGCCGTGCTGCGCGACGCCAATAGCGAAGACTTCATAGCCACCCCGCGCGTCGAAAAACTGCTCGGCGCCGCCGGCATCGATCCGGCGCGCGAAGTGGTGATTTACGGCAGCCGCGGCGGCTGGCAGGCCTACTTTGGCCTCTACACCCTGCAATATTTCGGCGGCAAGACTGCCAGCGTGTATCACGACGGCATTGAAGACTGGAGCGGCAGCGGCCGTGCGCTGGTGCAAGGGGCCAAGCCCGGCAAGCCAGTGGCGCTAAAACTCATCCACGACGCCGCGAACAAGGTCAGCGTGACAACCCGCGAAATGATTGCCCGCCTGGGAAAACCCGATGTGCAGATCCTTGATGTGCGCACCACCAAAGAATTCTCCGGTGAGGATATCCGCGCCATGCGCGGCGGCCATATTCCCGGCGCGGTGAACATTCCCTACGAGCACAACTGGGTCGATCCCGAAACCGCCGGCAAGCTCACGCGCAAACAAGTGTCGAGCAATGCCGGCATGTCATTGAAGCCGGTGGAGGCGCTCAAAACCCTTTATTCGAACCTCGATCCGGAAAAGGAAACCATCGTCTATTGCCAGAGTGGCGCACGCGCCTCCGAAACGGCCGGCGTGCTGCAACAACTGGGATTCAAGAACGTCAAGGTCTACGACTCGTCCTGGCTGGCCTACGGCAACACGCTCGACGCGCCGGCCCATAACGAGACCTTTTTCAACATCGGCCTGCTCAGCTCCAAACTGACCGCGCTGCAGAACCGCATCGAGCAGCTGGAGAAGGAACTCGCTGCGGCGAGGGGCGCGAAATAAAACCGGATAGAACCGCGGCCATCGGCTGGAAACCCGCGACTGGCAAGGGTTTCCAGCCGATTACCCCGGCGCGCGCGTGGCTTTATGCGGCCCTTGTGCTGACCCTGTGCGCCTGCGCACCGGCACCGGTTCGCACCACCAGCCTGCCCTCGGAGTGGGTGCCCTCGCCCAGCTTCAACGAGCGCCGGCCGGATTTTGTCATCCTGCACCACACCACCAACGACACCGCGGCGCGCGCCCTTGCCACGCTGACCAACCCGGCCGCCGAGGTCAGTGCGCATTACCTTATCGGCCGCGACGGCCGCATCTACCAGCTGGTCGATGAGCGCATGCGCGCCTGGCACGCCGGCGCCGCGTACTGGGGCGGGCGCGCCGATATCAACTCGGCCTCCATCGGCATCGAACTCGACAATAACGGCGACGAGGCCTTTGCCGGGGCGCAGATCGTCACGCTCATCGCGCTGCTGGACGATTTACGGGAACGCTACAAGATACCGACGGCGAATTTTTTGGGCCACGGTGACGTCGCGCCACGGCGCAAGGTCGATCCCAGCCACCTGTTCCCGTGGAAACGCCTCGCCGACCGCGGTTTCGGTCTGTGGTGCGAAGCACCGGCCGCGGTGGGGCCCACCGGCGTGGACAGCGCCACACTGCTGCAGGCCTTCGGCTATGACGTTTCCGACCCGCCCGCGGCCATCAGCGCCTTCCGGCGGCATTTTGGCAACGACGGCCAGCCGCACCGCAACGCGGCGACCTCTGACCTCAACAACAGCGAGCGCGCCCAGCTGCAGTGCCTCGTGGCGCGCAAGCGTGAGTGACCGCGGTGGTGGCGTCAAGGTATCATGTCGAAAAAGCGGACTCCGACACCGCACCATTCACCGGTAATCACCTTGTTGCGACACCCCCTTCTGGCGGGACTTCGGTCTTGCATGTTGTTGTTGTGCCTGCTTGCCCCCCCTGCACAGGGACAACTGCTGGATTTCATTTTCGGCAGCGGCCCGCCCGACGCGGCGCGCTTTGGCGCGCGCATGGAACTGGGTGACATCGCCAGCGCGCGCACCTGGCTTGACGCCGGGCTGGACCCGGATTTTTTCGCCGACCGCATCGGCACCGGCCTGATGATCGCCGCGGCCACCGGCAACATTCCGCTGATGCAACTGTTTGTCGAGCGCGGCGCCAACCCGAACAAGACCAACGCCGCCGACGAACAGGCGCTGATGCACGCCGCCTGGCGCGGCCAGCTTGAGGCGGTCAAATGGCTGCTGGCCAACGGCGCGCGCATCAACCGCGAGCCGATAAAATGGACCGCGCTGCACTACGCGGTGTTTGCCGGGCACGAGCAGGTCGCGGCCTATCTCATTTCGCAGGGGGCCAACATCAACGCACGCAGCACCAACGGTTCGAGCGTGCTGATGATGGCGGTGTTCGAAGGCCACGAGGCGCTGGCACGACGGCTGATCGCCCAGGGCGCCGATACCAGCATCAAGAACGACAACAACGACGGCGCGCTCGAGTGGGCGTTCAAGTACAAGCGCCCGGGCATCGCCCGCCTGGTCGCCGACCAGAAAACCTACGCCGAGGCGGCGCAGATGCCGCAGGCCTATTGGGGCGAAGTCATACGCTCGGTGACGCCCGAGGAGGGACATGCGATGCAGGCCCAGGCGGCCGCCGCCGGCGCAGCGCCACCGAGGCGTACGGCCATGGCGGTGCAAATCGACGAACTGGTAAGCGTGCGAACCACGCTTGCGGCAAAAGGCATGGACAGCTCGGTGCAAAAACTCGACCGCCGCATTGAACAGCTGCGCGCCGCACAAGAGCGCGCGCGCCTGCAGGCGCTGCGCTCGCCCGAACCGGCCACCACAGCCGCCGCCCCGCCCAGCGCGGAGACCGGCCAGATCGACGCGCTGATGAGCATGCGCAACACCCTCGCGGCAAGAGGCAATGCCGAGGCCGTCGCCAAACTCGACACCCGCATCGCCACCCTGCGCATGAAGCGCGCCAAGCCGGACCTCGAGGCACCGGATGGGGCGGTGTTGAGGATTACGGCAACACGGCCGGCAAAGGCGGGGGCCAAACCGGCACCGCGGTGAAGGCGTTCATTGCCTTTCGGCATTCCCGCGGCCATTACCGTCATTCCCGCGAAAGCGGGAATCCATGGGGTTGATCCTTCGCTGCGCTAGCATTTCAATTCTCTCTAGTTTGCTGTTTCACTCCCCTGCGGGGAGCGAGGGAATTCTCTTTAGAGTGTCGCGAGATGTTTCACCCCTCGCGGGGCGAGTCACTTTCTTTTGCATTCGCCAAAAGAAAGTAACCAAAGAAAAGGCGAGCCCAAAGGTGACGGTCGCTGCGCGACTGCCCTGTGATGCTCGCGACCTCGGGCCGGTCCATAAACTCGCTCCCTACTGTCGCTCAAACATATGGACCGGAAATCTCCCGAGGCCGCTGCGCTTCTCGGCGTCCCCTACGGGCCCCAAGGTCAAGGGCAAAGGCAAGGTCAAAATCAAAACAAACCGTCGCAATGCAGCGGTTTGGCCTTTGACCTGCCTCCCCTTCGGCGCCGCCGAGGAGCGCAGGCGAAGCGGGGGCCTTCCGGCCCTTATGTTTGAGCCGCGCAGCGGCGAGTTTAAGGGCCGGCCCACTTTGCCGAGCACCACAGGGAACCCCGAAGGGGCGGTGCCGTGGGGCGTGCTTTTCTTTGGTTACTTTATTTTGCACGAGCAAAAGAAAGTGACTCGCTCCCCGCAGGGGAGTGAAACCACACGGTAGAGAGAAAGGGAATGCCTGCGCAGCGATGAAACATCAAAATGGTTTCCCGTTTGCGCGGGAATCACGGCTGCCTGAAAAGGCAGATGGCTGGAAAAGCCCGCCAGTCGGGCGTTTCCAGCCTATCGGGATGTCATCTGCGCCGTGGCAACGGCGATCTTGGTCCACAGCGCGTCGATGGCATCGAGCAGGGCATCGGCGTTGGGATACCGGTCGGCGAGTTTTTTCGCCATCATGTGATCGAGCAGGTCCTGGTAGCCGGCGAGGTCTTCTGGCAGGCGCGGCACCGGCGCAAAGGTGTGCTTGTTGAGGATGCCGACCACCGTCTCGTCGGTGTAGGGGCGCTTTTGCGTCAGCATTTCGTAAAATATGATGCCCAGGCTGTAGATGTCCGAGGCCTCGACCGCCGGCGTGCCGCTCGCCTGCTCGGGCGAGAGGTAGTAGGGCGTGCCAAAGACCACGCCGTGCTGGGTTTTATCCATGCTCTGCTTGCTCAGGCGCGCCACACCGAAGTCAACCAGCGCGATGCTGCCGTCGGCGCGCACCATCATGTTGGCCGGCTTGATGTCGCGGTGGATGATGCCGCGGCGGTGGATTTCGCGCAGCGCGCCGGCTGCCTGCGCCAAGAGCGACATCGCCTGGCGCGGCGACAGGCCTTCCTTGATCAGATCCGAGAGCGTGCCGCCGGTGAAATACTCCATGGCGATATAGGCGTACTCCTTGCCAAAGCCCTGGTCGTAAATCTTCACCACGTTGGGATGGTCGATGGAAGAGAGTATCTGCGCTTCGAGCATGAAGCGCTCGATCATCTCCTCGTTGTCGGTGGCGCTGACGATTTTCAGGGCCACGTCGGCATCGTCGCTTTCGCGCTTGACCAGGAACACGCTCGACATGCCGCCCTCGCCGATCTTGGCGACGATGCGATAGCCGGCGATGCTCAGCGGCCGTTGTTGCGGCCCGCTGATCTGCGAGGTGATCAGGTGCAATGCCTCGTTGAGCGCGCCTTTGGCCGCCTCGGCGGTATTGGTCGCGTTGGCGCGCAGGGCATCGCGAACGCTCTCGGGCAGCACCACGGTGCCTGACGTCGTCTCGCCGTCTTTTTCCATGCCGATCACTTCAACCACGCTTACCGGCTCGGAGCGCCCGCGCAGCGATATCTGCACCGCCGCGCCCTGGGTCACACCCGGACCGGCCGCCTCGACGGTGGCTCGGCTGGCGACCACCACCCAGCCCAGCGTCTTGGTCTGGCCCTCCAGGCGCGAGGCGACGTTGACCGAATCGCCGATGACCGTCCACTCCTGGCTGCCCGGCGCGCCCACCCGGCACATGATCACCTCGCCGGTGTGGATGCCCGAGCCAACGGAGAATTCCGGGAGGATGTCCTTGCCGTGGTGCTGGTGCACCCAGTCGCGAAAGCGATAGGCGACAAGGGCGATGCCCAGCCCCGCGCGCAACGCCCGCCTGGCGTGGTTCGGGTCGGCCTCGGTGGCCTCGAACATGACCATAACCCCGTCGCCGAGCAACTTGGTGATACGCCCGCCCTGGGCCAGTATGGGCTGGCAGGCGCGCTCGAAATAGGTGTTCAGCAGCAGCGCCGTATCGCCGGCCGACAACCGTTCGGAGTAGGTGGTGAAATTACGAATATCTGAGAACAGCACCGTCGCCTTGAGCATGCGACCGGTGCGCCCGAGGGGATCTGACGCCGGATCGACCAGGGGCGCGACCTTGCCGGCGAGTTTGTCGGCGAACTGGTGCTGCAACTCATCGACCTTGAGCGTCAACCGGCTTTCAAACACCTTCTCCACTTCGGCGTGGCGCTTGAAACGGCTTCCCACCGTCTCGAGCAGGTCGTCGCGGGTAAAGGGCTTGGTCAGGTAATCATCGGCGCCAAGGTTCATGCCGCGGCGCATGCTGGCACGGTCATCCAGGGCGGTAAGGAACACGAAAGGCAGGTCGGCAAACCGCCCGTCGGCGCGCAACGCATCGAGCACGCCAAAGCCGTCGAGCTCGGGCATCATCACGTCGCACAGCACCAGGTCGGGCATGAACTCGCGCGCCACCTCGACGCCGCGGCGGCCGTTTTCGGCGGCGCTGACCTCATAGCCCTCGCCCTTGAGCATCAGGGTGATGTTGATGCGGATCTGCGCCTCGTCCTCGATTACGAGAATTTTCTGCTTCATGGTCGCGTCGGTTTAAATGGTTGGTCCACTGCCGTCAGTTGGTCCGCTACCGTCATATTGTCACGCCGGGGCCTGCAGCGGCAGGCACACGTCAAAACGGGTGCCCTTCCCCTCAACGCTTTTAAAACTAATGCGGCCATGATGCGACTCTACCGATTTTTTTACAATCGCCAGGCCAAGGCCGGTGCCCAGCCGGTTATCTACGTTCGATGCGCGGAAAAACCCCTCGAACAGGCGCGCCTGGTCTTTTTGCGGAATGCCTATGCCCTGGTCGGTCACGGCGATCAACACCTCGCCGCCCTCGCGCCGCACACTCAGGGCAATGGTCTTGCCGGGCGCCGAGTACTTGGCCGCATTACCCAGCAGGTTGTCGATGATGTGGTGCAACAGGCGCTCGTCCATTTCGACGGGGTCGTCATTGTCAAGGTTGTGCTCGAAGGTCACCACGTGCTGCTTGCCGCCGGCGAGTTTGAAGGCCGCCACCAGCTGTTCGCAAAACGCGCGCAATTGCATCTCGCCGCCGCGGTAGGCCAGCGCGCCGGCCTCGGATTTGCCTATGGTCAGCACATCGTCGATCATCGCCGACATGCGTTGCACCGCGCTTTTCATACCGTCAAGGACGCCGGCGCGATCCTCCGCGCTAAGGCTTTCGGAATAATGCTCGATCAATTCGGCCGAGGAGAGGATGGTCGCCAGCGGGGTGCGGAACTCATGCGAAGCCATCGACACGAACCTGGACTTCATGTCGGACAATTCCTTTTCGCGCTGCAGCGCGTTCATCAACTCGGCCTCGGCCAGCTTGCGCCGGCTGATGTCGATGCTGCTGCCTATCATGCGCACGGCGCGGCCGTTCGCATCGCGCTCCACCACCTGGCCGCGGCACTGCACCCACATCCATTCGCCGCTGGCCTTGGCCACCCGCGCCTCGACGAGGTACTCGGCATCCTCGCCCTTGAGGTTGCGTCGCGTCGCGTCGATGATCGATTGCCGTTCATCCGGGTGGACCAGCGCCAGCGCCTCGTCAAGCGTTACATAGGTCACGCCCGGCGGCGCGCCGCGCATTTCCGCCCAAACTTCGTCGACATAGATGACGACGCCTTTCTCGGTCCACTCCCAGATCGCCAGTTGCGAAGCGCGCACGGCGAGACTCAGGCGCTCCCTGGCCTGCCCCACCTGCCTGGTCAGGGCGACATTTACCGCGTCTAGCGTGAGTTTGTCTAGCAGGGTGCGGTTGGCCGACAGGTACAACCACAGCACCAGCGCCGAATAAAGCAGCATCATCATCGCCACCGATATGCTCACGGCGCCGCCGCGGGCAAACAACATGCCGATCAGCGGCGTCACCAGCGGCACCATGAAGCCGACGAAAGTCTTCGGGCTGGGCGCGAGCGACACGGGCAGGCCGAGCGCGATCAGGCTGATGAGGAAGGTGACGGTCAGTTCCTGGAACTGGTCGCGGCTGGAATAAAAATACACCGAGACGATGCCCCATACCGCGCCGAACACCACCGCCAACAGGCAGTAGTAATCCTCCCAGCGCGCCGCCTTCTCGGGCGGGGGGGCGGCCCTGCGGTAAATGGCGGACATGAGTGCGCGCGCCACGCGCAGCGCCACAAACCAGGTCAGCAGGGAGATGAGCAGCGGCGGGTAAATGAATCCCCACAGCGCGAACGCGGCGATCACCGCGATCAGGATCAGCGGCAGGACATCCGCGCGGTCGAATTTATACAGCAGCACCACGCGCTCGGGCAGGTGGCGCCCGGAGTAGGACACATCCTGCAATCCTGCGAACAACGAAGCACCGCCGCCATTCCTCGCTGGATTGCCGGTACCGCGCAAATCGGACTTAGCGATGATCAACCTCCCCTGTCGTGCGGCCGTACCGTTATAACGACCCGCGCCCCCGCCCTGTTGTGGGCATTTATGACGATAACATCAGCCTGGGGCATGGCGGCAAACGGACGGCAACAGCAATGGGCTTCATTCTAGCATTGCGCGCCGCGCGCGCCATTCCGCAATGCCCCCACCGGGCGAAACCAGCAGCTTCCCGTTACCCATTACAATGGCCGCTGCATACGCACAGACCACATCCGTCGGGGCACCGGCACGGGCACCAGGAGTATTTCAATGAAGCCATCGCTATCGCTCGTCCGCGGCCTTGCCCGCCTTGCCCTGATTGCAGGCCTTGTTCCAGGCCTTATTCCAGGCCTTGTTCCAGGCCTGACTGCCGGCCTGTTCGCGACCCTGTCCGCAACACCGGCCCTGGCGCAGGACTTCCCCTCCAAACCGCTGAAAATGATCGTCCCGCAGCCACCCGGGGGCGGCTTTGACCTGACCGGGCGCGTCGTGGCGCAGCGCCTGGCCGAAGTCCTTGGGCAACCGGTGGTGGTGGAGAACCGCACCGGCGCCGGCACCCTGGTCGGCACCGACGCCGCGGCCAAGGCGCCGGCCGACGGCTACACCCTGCTGGTGGGCGGCTTTTCCAACATCGCCGCCAATGTCGGGTTGTACAAAAAACTGCCTTACGACCCGCTGGTCGATTTCGTGCCCATTGGCATGGTCTCCACCGTCGGCTATGTGCTCATTTCGCGCAAGGATCTGCCGCAAAATTCGCTCAAGGAGATTATCGACTACGCGCGCGCCAATCCGGGCAAGCTGACCTACGCCTCGGGTGGCGTGGGCACCGGCCAGCATATCGCCGGCGCGGTGCTGGGCGGATTCACCGGCACCAACCTGCTGCACATTCCCTATCGCGGCGCGCAAGCGGCCTACCAGGACCTGCTTTCCGGGCGCGTCGACCTGTTTTTCGACAATGCCTCGACCGGCAAGGCTTATGTCGATTCGGGCCAGGTCAAGGCCTATGCCATGTCCACGGCGGCGCGCTGGCCCGGCCTGATGCAGGTGCCCACGGTCAATGAAACCGGGGTGGCCAAAATGGAACTCGAGGCCTGGTTCGCCATTTTCACCCGCGCCGGCACGCCGCCGGCGGTGCTCGAGCGCCTGCGCAACGCCATGACCGAGGTGATGAACACGCCGGCCGTCGCCAACGCACTCGGGCGCACCGGCAATCGCATTCTCAAAATGCCGCCGGCGGAGGCAGAGGCCTTCGTCAGAAGCGAGGTGCAGTTCTGGTCAACCGAAATCCGCAAGGCCGGAATTTCGGCCGAATAAGCCGCACGGGCGAAGCTAGCCGGCCGCGCGGCGCTTCAAAAAACGCATCAGTGTGCCAAGCAGCGGAAGTTTTTCGTACAACTCCTCGGCCGCGTCCCAGTAATCGCGATGCAGGCGGATGCGCCCGTCGGCGGCAAGCTCGAGCTGGCTGACGCCGTGAATCACCTGCTCCCGGCCGGGCTCAAATGACTTCATTCGAAACTGAAAGTCCCACGCGAGGATCACCCCACCGGGACGCTCCCAGCGTCCGGTGATGACAAAGCGCGGCGCATCGAGCTTGTCGAACATGTGACGGTAAATGGCGGCAATCGCCGCAAGCCCGCTGACATCGTTAAAGGGGTCCTTGAAGCGCGCATCCTCGGTGTAAAAACGCCCGATATCGCCGACCGATTCACGCGTCAGCGCCTGGAAATACGCCTCGATGTCGGCCACGGTGACGTCGTTCACGCTCACAGCCCGGTCCCCTTGTGCACCAACCAGAAATACCAGCGGTAAGGCAGCAGGCGCAGGAATTTCACCACGCGGGTAAAGCGCTTGGGGAAATGGATTTCGAATTCGCCGCGCGCGAGGCCGGCGACGATTTCACGCGCCGCCTCGGCCGCCGGAATCAGCGCCGGCATGGCAAATTGGTTTTTTGCCGTCAGCGGCGTCTCGACAAACCCGGGACAAATGAGGTGCACGCCCAGCCCCTTGGGCGCGAGGTCGAGGTATAGCGTTTCGGCAAGATTGATCAGCGCCGCCTTGGTCGCGCCGTAAATAAGGCTGGTCGGCAGCCCCGAGTAGCCGGCGACGCTGGCCACCACCGCCACCGCACCGCTCTTTTG
>CAMAWC010000041.1 GCA_945861875.1 Bordetella parapertussis | reverse complement strand
GTCCGTCATTCCCGCGAAGCTTGTCCTCGAATGCCTTAATCGGGGAGCGGGAATCCACCTTGACCTAAAGCGTGGATTCATTGAGTCAAAATGGATTCCCGCTTTCGCGGGAATGACGATTTATGGACTTAATCAGAGCTTCCCTAAATGGCTCCAAATGGGGCCGTAACTCATTGAGAAGACTGGCGCGCCCAGCAGGAGTCGAACCTGCGACCTTTGGTTTCGGAAACCAACACTCTATCCAACTGAGCTATGGGCGCGAGAGGCGCAGTTTACGTCTTTTCGGCCCCGCGTGCCCAACTCGCGTGCCCGTCGCCGCGTTTTCCAAGCTATTGTTTAACGGTATAATTCGCCCTTTTCCAGCGGCCGGATCGGCCCCTTTGAGGGATATGCCATGAGTGAAGACATGCAGGCGCACGAGACCCCGATCAAAACACCGGGTCAGTTGATCACCGTGATCGTGCTCTCCTTCCTCGTGCCCATCATCATCATTGTCATGCTGACGCAACTGGTTACCACCGGCCCCAAGGCCGATCCGGCGGCGCTTGACGCCGACGCCATCGCGCAGCGCATCAAGCCGGTGGCCAATGTGACACTGATCGACGCCAGTGCGCCCAAGGTGTCGCGCACTGGTGAGGCAGTTGCGCAGGCCGCCTGTGTCGCCTGCCATGCCACCGGTGCCGCCGGTGCGCCAAAAATCGGCGACAAGGCCGCGTGGGCGCCGCGCCTCGGCCAAGGCCTCGACGGCCTGACCAAATCGGCGATCAAGGGCAAAAATGCCATGCCGGCGCGTGGCGGCAATCCTGATATTGACGACCTTGAAATGGCCCGCTCGATTGTCTGGATGGCCAACCAGTCCGGCGCCAGCTTCAAGGAGCCGGCCGCACCGGCGGCCGCCAAGGACGCAAAGGCGGCACCGGCGAAGAAGTAATTAGTACTCGGTTTTGATCCGGAAACGGGGCGGCTTGCCGCCCCGTTTTTTTTGCGTATCAGGTACGGTACCGCAGCGCGGTTAAACCCGTCCCACACGCCGGCGACCGCAACATCCCCGCGATTCCGCCTGGGCAGTTGTTCCATGGTCGTCATTGACAGCGAAAAACGAACTATGCAATGCTGCCCGCACCCGCTTACCGGCTGATTCCTAAAAAAACCGGGGCGGGCCAAATGCAAGCTGCGGTATCGCCGCAGCCCATACCCAAGGAGGAGCACATGCAACGCAGATCCGTATTGCGGCTGACCGCCGCACTCGCCGCCACGCTCGCATTTGGCACCGCCCAGGCCGCCTGGCCGGAGCGTCCCATCACCCTGATCGTGCCCTGGGGCGCCGGGGGCGGCACCGACGCCACCGCGCGCATTATCGGCACACTGCTGGAAAAAGAGCTCGGCCAGCCGGTCAACGTCGTCAACCGCACCGGCGGCTCGGGGGTGGTCGGCCATGCGGCCATCGCCCAGGCCGCACCCGACGGCTACACCATTGGCCTGATCACCGTCGAGATCGGCATGATGCACTGGCAGGGACTCACCGCCCTCAACGGCGATTCCTACACGCCGCTCGGACTGGTCAATGCCGACCCGGCCGGCGTGCAGGTGCGTTCCGACTCGCCTTACAAAACCGTCAACGACCTGGTCGCGGCGATCAAGGCCAACCCGGGCAAGTTCAAGGCCTCGGGTACCGGCCAGGGCGGCATATGGCACCTCGCCATTGCCGGCATGTTGAAAGACCTCAAGGTCGATCCGGCGGCACTGCCCTGGGTGCCTTCCAACGGCGCCGCACCCGGCCTGCAGGACATGGCCGCCGGTGGCGTCGAAGTGGTGCCCTGCTCGCTGCCGGAAGCGCGCGCGCTGATCGACGCCGGCAAGGTGAAAAGCCTTGCCGTGATGGATGCGCGTCCGGCCGGGCTCTACCCGAACATACCGACGCTCAAACAGGCAACGGGCAGCGACTGGACCATGGCTGCCTGGCGCGGCATGGCCGCGCCCAAGGGCATTCCGGCTGAAGCGCGCGACCGTCTCGCCGGCGCGATCAAGAAGGTCTACGACAGCAAGGAGTACAAGGACTTCATGAACGCACGCGGCTTTGGTGTCATCTACCTGCCGCCGGACGAGTTTGCCAAATTCATGACCAAGTCGAGCAACGACCTTGGCGCCACCATGAAAGCGGTGGGCATCGTCAAGTGACGGCGCGCGCTGTGCGCGCCCGGTCTTTCACGACACAGCGGGGCTTCTGTTTTTTCGATGCCGGAAAAGCAGACGCACCCCGCGATGGCACCTGACCAATGAAGTTCAATGACGCCCTGATCGGCGCGGCCCTGTTTATCCTGGCCGTGGCCATCGGCATTCACATCCAGGGCTTTCCCGCGATGCCGGGCCAGAAATTCGGCGCGGCGCTGTTTCCAGGACTGATCGCCGCCGGCCTGCTGGTTTGCGGCGCGATGCTGATTTTGCGTGGGGTGCGCGGCCTGCGTTCCGGTGACCGGCTGGTCGTGCTGGTGCCCTGGATGCGCATGCCGCAGCAGGTGGCCAACTTCGTGCTCGTTTGCGCCTTGTTGCTGTTTTATATTTTCGCCTCCAATGCGCTTGGCTTCATTCCCTCGGGCTTCATCATCCTGATGGCGCTGTTCCTCAAGCTCGCGGTGCCGCCGCTGCGCGCCACCGTCGTCGCGGTCGTCGCAACGCTGATCATTCATGCGCTGTTCTACAAGCTGCTCAGGGTGCCGCTGCCCTGGGGCGTGCTGCAAGGGGTGGCCTGGTAATGGCTGACGTGATGACCGCCTTCGGGCTGGTGTTCCAGCCCTATGTGCTGTTCGTGATCATGGCTTCTGCCGCCTTCGGCCTGTTTGTCGGCGCGGTGCCCGGCCTCACCGCCACCATGGCGACGGCGCTACTGGTGCCGGTGACTTTTTTCATGCCGCCCGTACCGGCCATCGCATCCATCGTCACAGCCACGGCGATGGCGATATTCTCCGGCGACATTCCCGGTGCGTTGATGCGCATACCCGGCACGCCGGCCTCGGCCGCCTATACCGATGAGTCCTATGCCATGACGCGCAAGGGACAGGCCGAAACCGTGCTTGGCGCCGACCTGGTGTTCTCGGTGATTGGCGGCATTTTCGGCACCATCGTGCTGGTGGCCGCGGCGCCCTCGCTGGCCGAGGTCGCGCTCAAGTTCAGTTCCTTCGAATACTTCTGGCTGGTGCTGCTCGGGCTCTCCAGCGCGGTGTTCATCACCACCGGCGACCCGCTCAAGGGCATCGTGTCCCTGCTGATGGGCCTCTTGATCGCCTCGATCGGCCTCGACAATCCGGCCGGTTATCCGCGCTTCACCTTTGGCTCGATTGAACTGCTCGGCTCCATCGGCCTCATACCGATGATGATAGGCATGTTCGCGGTGTCCGAGATCCTGCGCTTTGTCGCCGAACCGCAGGACAAGGCCGAGCTGTTCCAGACGCAGATCGGCAACGTCTTCAAGGGCATGTGGGGGCTGTTCAAAAAATACCCGCTGCAGACCCTGCGCGGCAGCGTGCTCGGTACCGCCATCGGCGCCCTGCCCGGCGCTGGTGCCGACATCGCCGCCTGGATGTCGTATGCCATGAGCAAAAAGTTTTCCAAGGAGCCGGAGAAATTCGGCACCGGCCACGTTGAGGGCATTGTCGAGGCGGGCGCGGCGAACAACAGCGCACTTGCCGGCGCCTGGATTCCTGCGCTGGTATTCGGCATACCCGGCGACTCGATCACCGCCATCGTCATCGGCGTGCTCTACATCAAGGGCATGAACCCGGGCCCGATGATCTTCATCAACAACCCGGAGAACATCTACGCCATTTTCATCGTCTTTTTTCTCGCCAACCTGATGATGATTCCCCTGGGCTGGATGGCGATCAAGGCGGCCAAGCGCATCCTCGATGTGCCGCGCAACATCCTGATGCCGGTGATCCTGCTGTTTTGCATCGTCGGCGCATTCGCCATCAACAACGACTTGTTCGCCATCACCGTAATGCTGGTGTTCGGCGTCGTCGCCTACTTCATGGAAGAGAACGGCTACCCGGTGGCGCCCGCCATCCTTGGCGTGATCCTTGGCCAGATGCTCGAGGAGAACTTCATCAGCTCGATGATCAAGGCCGACGGCAACCTGCTGGGCTTTTTCAGCCGCCCCATCGCCGCGGGCCTCGGCGCACTCACCGTCACCATCTGGCTGTGGCCGCTGCTGGCGCGGCTAATGCGCGGACGTCCGCCGACCCCGGCCTGATTCATTCAGGCACCAAAATCCCGTTTTTTACCCACGCCATCGGCCGGAAAGCCACGTCTGGCGCGGGTTTCCAGCCGATTGACCGTTTTCACAGCCCCTCTGTGGCACAATGAACTCCCCTCACATTCGTACGCGCCACCGTGACCCCGGAAGAACAAGCGCGCCTAGGGAAGCTCTGATTAAGTCCATAAATCGTCATTCCCGCGAAAGCGGGAATCCATTTTGACTCGATGAATCCACGCTTTAGGTCAAGGTGGATTCCCGCTTTCGCGGGAATGACGGACTTGTTCAGTGTTTCCCTAGACATTGATCGCCAGCTTGCCGCCTGCGGCTGGACGGTTCAGGACCACAAGTCCATGAACCTGTCTGCGGGGTCTGGGATCGCCGTGCGTGAATTTCCGCTTGAGACCGGGCCGGTCGATTACCTGCTCTATGCCGGCGGCAAAGCCATCGGTGTGGTCGAAGCCAAGCCGGTGGGGCACACGCTGACCGGCGTTGAAATCCAGAGCCGGCGCTACACCCTGGGCCTGCCGGCGCAACTGCCGGCCTGGCGTCGGCCACCGCCCTTTGCCTACGAATCCACCGGTGCCGTCACGCAATTCACCAACGGCCTCGAGCCGGATGCGCGCAGCCGCGAGGTATTTACCTTCCATCGCCCCGAAGAGTTGGTGCGCCTGGCCAAACGCGACACGCAGTTGCGCGGCGCCCTGCGTGCCATGCCGGCGCTAAATGAAAAAGGCCTGTGGAAAGTGCAGGTCGAGGCCATTGGCAACCTCGGCAAACAGACCGAGGGCGAGTTCCAGAACTTCCAGAGCCCGTAGCCCTGAAACCTGAAAAGCCAGGCCTGGCGTGTGTTTTCAGCCAGTATTGCCGGCAAACGCCCGTCCAGTAAGGCTTTCCGGGTGATGCTGCCCGAAAATGCCCGTCTGGCAAGGGTTTGCAGCCTGATTACCGCAGTATAGATGTCCGCCGGCACGCGACTTATGTAGATATTAGGAAAGTTATCTTTTTTTGATAACTTTGCTAACCTTGGTATAAACTCCAGTCATGGATCCGATCGAGAACCCCTATTCGCCTGGCGCCGGCACGCCGCCGCCCGAGCTGGCCGGCCGCGAAGATATCCGCGAAACGGTGCGCATCTGCATCGAGCGTCTGCGGCGCGGCAATCCGGCCAAGAGTGTGCTCATGGTCGGTTTGCGCGGGGTCGGCAAGACGGTGCTGCTCGACCAGATGCGCAACGACGCCGAGGCCTCGGGTGTGCATACCGTGCGCATCGAGGCGCCGGAGGGGCGTTCGCTGCCGTCCATTCTGGCGCCGCAACTGCGGCAGGCCTTGCTGCGTCTGAGTCGCATCGAAAAAGCCAAGGCCGCGGCGCAACGCGCCTTGCGCGGGCTGGCGGGTTTTGCCAAATCGCTGAAGGTCAAGTTCAGCGATATCGAAGTCGGGTTTGATTTTGAGCCCGAACCCGGCCTCGCCGACAACGGCGACCTCGAACTGGATTTGTCGGCGCTGCTCGAAGCAGTTGGGCGCGCAGCCAAGCTGGCGGATACGGCGCTGGTGCTGTTCATCGACGAATTACAGTATGTGGCCGAGCCCGAGTTCGCGGCATTCATCAGCGCGCTGCACCGATGCACCCAGCAAAAACTCCCGGTGTGCATTGTGGGTGCCGGACTGCCGCAATTGCGCGGTCGCGCGGGCAACGCAAAGTCGTATGCCGAAAGGCTGTTCGACTACCCCGAAATCGGACCGCTGCCCCGGCCTGCCGCCTTTCAGGCGCTGACCAAGCCGGCGCAGGACAAGGGCGTTGAGTTTGCCGCCGACGCGGTAGGAAAAATCATCACTCACACCAAGGGCTATCCCTATTTTTTGCAAGAGTGGGGCAAGCACGCCTGGGACGTGGCGAAATCCAGCCCGATCAATGTAGCCGACGTCGATACGGCGGCATCCGATGCTGTGGTTGCGCTGGACGAAAGTTTCTTTCGCGTGCGCTTTGACCGGCTGACACCGATGCAAAAGCGCTACCTGCGGGCAATGGCCGAACTCGGACCGGGGCCACATCGGTCGGGGGACATAGCCGAAATGTTAAAACGCAAGGTGCAAGCCCTTGCGCCGTTGCGAAACGAACTGATCAGCAAGGGGATGATCTGGAGCCCCAACCACGGCGACACAGCATTCACGGTCCCGCTGTTTGATGAGTTCATGAAACGCATCATGCCGGGCGACGATTGGCTTACGCACTAGATCTGCGCAGGGATTTCGAATCCTCGCAGGGGAGTGCGGGATGAGCGCAGGGTTTACACAGTTTGTCGGTATCGACTATTCAGGCGCGCAGTCACCGACCTCGCGCTTGAAGGGCTTGCAGGTCTGTGTCGCGCAGCCGGGTACAACGCCAATGCAAGTGGTCACACCCGCTGCGGCGGCGGCAAGCGCGCGGGGTGAGTCGCACTCGGCGCCGCGCCACTGGACACGCAGCGAGATTGCGCTCTGGATCATTGACCTGATTAAGCGGGGCGAGCCGGCGCTGATTGGCATTGACCATGGGTTTTCGTTTCCGGAGACTTACTTCAGGCGTTATAGCCTCGATAATTGGGACGCCTTTCTCGCCGATTTTTGTCGCAACTGGCCGACCGACCGCGACCATGTCTATGTCGATTTCGTGCGCGAGCGCATCGACCGCGACTGGCTTGCCTGTACCGAGCTCCGTGTGGGCAAGGCGTCCGAGCTGCGCCTGTGCGAGCGCTGGACGTCGTCGGCAAAAAGCGTGTTTCAGTTTGACGTGCAGGGCCAGGTGGCCAAGTCTACGCACGCCGGCATTCCCTGGCTGGCGCGCATCCGCGACGCCTGTGGCGACACGCTGCACTTCTGGCCCTTTGACGGCTGGACGCCGCCCGAGGGCAAGAGCGTTATCGCAGAGGTCTACCCGTCTATTTTTCGAAATCGCTACGAGCGAGAAGGCCGCTCACCGGACGAGCAGGACGCCTATGCGGTGGCGCGCTGGCTGGCCGATACCGGCACGGCGGGGCGTCTGGATCGGTATTTTGAGCCGCCACTGAACGACCGGGAACGCCAGACCGCTGCGCTGGAAGGCTGGATTCTCGGCATAAGCTAAAGGCATTTAAGCTGGAAATGCCCGCCTGGCTTGGCTTTCCAGCCGATTGCTGACGGAAATCCCGATGTTTTGTTATACCTAAAGTCGGGATACTTTAGGTATAATGCCGCTGATGATCCGCCAAGCCGCCGAAACCCAGACGCTGTACGCCGAACTCGCCGAGCGCCTGCGCGCGCTGGAAGCGGCACGCTCGTTTGCCAGCCTCGCAGGCAACTTCGCCAAAAAGCAGGTCCGCGACGGCGACTACTGGTACTTCAAGACCAGCGAAGGCGCGGCCGGGCAAAAAGAATATTTCATCGGCCCGGACGACCGTGAGACCAAGGCGGTGATGAAGGCCTACGCCGCAGGGCGCCCGGAGGTCGAAGCGTCGCTCGCGCAGATCGACCGCCTGTGCGCCATGCTGCGCCAGGGCGGCGCGATGCTGACCGACACGCCTTCGGCACGCGTGATCGCCGGCCTGGCCAGCGCCGGCGTGTTTCGCGTAGGCGCCGTGCTGGTCGGCACCCACGCCTATATTGCGCTGGGCAACCTGCTCGGGGTGCGCTGGGAATCGGCGCTGCGCACCCAGGACATTGACCTTGCAGCGACGAGTGTGCTGCAAGTGGCAGTGCCGCAGACCGAAGCCGACCTGCCCAAGGCGCTGGACGCACTCAACATGGGCTTTTTGCCGGTGCCGGGACTCAACCCGAAAGAACCCGAAACAGCGTTCAAGGTACGCGGACAGGCGCTGCGCGTGGACTTGCTAACGCCGGCCAAAGGTGCCCGTAGCGGCAAACCGATAGCCATCCCCCGCCTCAAGGCGGCGGCCCAACCGCTGGAAATGCTCGACTACCTCCTCGAAGCGCCGGTGCCCGTGCCGCTGATCAACGGCGGCGCGACCCTGGTCAATGTGCCGGACCCGGCGCGCTTTGCGCTGCACAAGCTGATCATCAGCGGCCGCAGGCAGGTATTCGAGCAGGCCAAGGCGGGAAAGGACAGGCAACAGGCAGGCGAGATTATCGCCGCGCTGTACGAAGACCGCCGCGGCGACCTCGGCCTCGCGGTCGAGGCCCTGAACAACCGGGCAGCGGCGTGGCGCACTCGGCTGCGGCGCGAGCTCGTCAAATTACCGCATGATTTGAATGCCGCGCGCGCACTTATCCTTCGCGGTCTTGATGCTTAACCGGGCCGTGGAACAGAACCCAATGTTGTTCGACAACTCAGTCCGAGCCTGACCCACTCCGACGCATCAGCTACAATCTCATTCCACGTAAGAGAGCACGCACCCCGGTTTCCCGCGCATGAAAATCCTGTTCATCGTCGATCCGCTCGACAGCCTGAAGATTTACAAGGACTCCACCTACGCCATGATGGCCGAGGCGGCCGCGCGCGGGCACGCGCTCTATGTGATGGAACAGCAGGACTTGCTGTGGAAGCGTGGCAAGGTCATCGGCCTCACCTGCCAGATCACGCTGCGCAACCATTCGACGCCCTGGTACCGGCTCGACCCGGTGCTGGAAATGCCGCTGGCCGGCTTTGACGCCGTGCTGATGCGCAAGGACCCGCCCTTTGACATGGAGTACGTCACCTCGACCTGGCTGCTCGAGCAGGCGCAGCGCGAGGGCGCAAAGGTGTTCAACGACCCGCGCGCGGTGCGCGACCACAACGAAAAATTCGCCATCGCGCAGTTCGCGCAATTTACCGTGCCGACCATTGTCACGCGCTCGGCCAACCAATTGCACGCCTTCATCGACGAGCACCGGGACGTCATCCTCAAGCCGCTCGACGGCATGGGCGGCAGCCAGATTTTCCGCGTGCGCTTTGACGACGCCAACCGCAACGTGATCATCGAAACGCTTTCGCAGGAGGGCGCACGCAACGTCATGGCGCAGCGTTACATCCCGGCGATCGTCGATGGCGACAAGCGCGTGCTGCTGATTGCCGGCGTGCCGGTGCCCTATTGCCTCGCGCGCATTCCCAAGGAAGGCGAGACGCGCGGCAACCTCGCCGCCGGCGGGCGCGGTGAGGCGCGCGAACTCACCGCGCATGACCGCAAGATTGCCGAGGCGCTCGGGCCAGAACTCATGCGCCGCGGACTGTTGCTGGTGGGCCTGGATGTCATCGGCGAGCACCTCACCGAGATCAACGTCACCAGCCCGACCTGCTTTCGCGAAATCATGGACCAGACCGGCTGCAATGTCGCCGGGCTGATGCTCGATGCGCTTGAGCGCGCGTGCGGGGCAAAAAAATGATTGCGGCCCCGCACAGCGCGACACGCCTTGCCGCCGGCAGCCTGTTCGCCGCGGCCCTGGCATTGGCCGGTCCGGCAATGGCCCAGGCGCCGACCCAGGCGGAAGTGGATGCCGGGCTGGAGCTCTACACCGCGCGCCTCAGTTACGCCATCGCGCGGTTTCGCACCAACCCGCCCGAGGGCGTCGGCCGCTACACCGAGGGCATCGTCCAGCTGCGCATCAACATCAATGCCGACGGCCAACTCGAAGGCCAGGCCTTGCTGAAGAGTTCGGGCAACCCCCTGCTCGACCAGCACGCGAGGAACATCCTGCAAAGCGCGGTGCCGCAGACCGGCATTCCCAGCGGGCTGCACAAGCGCGCTTTTTACATCGATGTCACGATAGATTTCAGTTCATGAGCCGCTCCTGCGCGAGGCCATAGGATGGTCGGCATACTGATCATTTCCCACGGTGCCTTTGGCGAGGCGCTGATCCATTGCGCCAGCCATGTGCTGGGCAAACGGCCGTTGCGTGTACGCCAGGTCGGCGTGACCATGCACGATGATCCGGACTCGATGCTGCCGGTGGCGCAAGGCCTGGTGAAGGAACTCGACCAGGGCAAGGGCGTGCTGGTGCTCTCGGACATGCTCGGCGCAACCCCGTCCAACCTGGCCACGCGCCTGCTCGAACCGGGCCGTGTGGAAGGCGTGTCGGGCGTGAACCTGCCCATGCTCATCCGCGCCCTCACTTATCGCGACCAGCCTCTCGCGGTGGTGGTCGAAAAAGCCATCAGCGGCGGCACCGCCGGCGTGGTGCACCTCAACACGGATCAATGCAATGCCGCTCGCAGAAGCTGAAATCGTCAACAAGCTGGGCTTGCACGCCCGCGCATCGGCCAAGCTCACCCAGGTCGCCAGCGCCTTTGCCAGCGAAGTCTGGCTGTCGCGCAACGGACGGCGCGTCAACGCCAAGAGCATCATGGGCGTGATGATGCTCGCAGCCGGCAAGGGCAGCTCCATTCAGATCGAGACCGCGGGCGAGGACGAGGACGCGGCCATGCAAGCGGTGCTCGCATTGATCGCCGACCGCTTCGGGGAGGGCGAGTGAACAGCCCCGACCTGTCGGCCGCCTCGGGTGCGCAAATGGCCTGCTTCACCCTGCACGGCAGCGGTGTGTCGGGGGGCATCGCCATCGGCCATGCCCACCTTATCTCGACGGCGCGGCTTGAAGTCGCCCACTACGAGGTCAAGGCCGAAGACATCGACGCCGAAATCGCGCGCTTTGACAATGCCGTGGCGCAGGTTCGCGGCGAACTCGCCGGCCTGAAGGCGGGCATCCCGTCGAGCGCGCCCACCGAAATGGGCGCCTTCCTCAACCTGCACCAGATGATCCTCGACGACGCGTCGTTGTCCAAGGTGCCGCGCGAACTGGTGCGCACGCGCCACTGCAACGCCGAGTGGGCGCTGGTGCAGCAGATGGACATGCTGGTCGGGCAGTTCGAGGAGATCGAGGACCAGTACCTGCGCGAACGCAAGAACGACGTGATGCAGGTGGTCGAGCGCGTGTTGATGGCCTTGATCGGCCACCCGGGCCACGCGCCGGCGGTTCGCAGCGACGAAGAAGAGCTCATCGTCGTGGCGCATGACCTGTCGCCAGCGGACATGATCCTCTTCAAGCAGCACCAGTTCGCCGGTTTTGTCACCGACCTGGGCGGCGTCACCTCGCACACGGCGATCCTGGCCCGCAGCCTCAACATCCCGGCCATCGTCGGCCTGCACCACGCGCGCCAGCTGATCCGCGAAAACGAACTGCTTGTCGTCGACGGCGTCGAGGGCGTGCTGATCGTCAACCCGGACCGGCAGGTCCTTGCCGAATACCAGCTCAAAAAACGCCAGATCGACCTTGAGCGGCAAAAGCTCAAGCGCCTGCGCACCACGCCGGCGGCCACCCTCGACGGCGCGGCGGTCGAGTTGCACGCCAACATCGAGCTGCCGCAGGACATTGAAAAGGTGCTCGAGTCAGGCGCCACCGGCATCGGCCTGTTTCGCAGCGAGTTCCTCTTCCTCAACCGCAGCGACCTGCCGGACGAGGATGAGCAGTTCGAGGCCTATCGCGAAGTGGCGGTGGCGATGCGCGGCCGGCCGGTGACCATACGCACGCTTGACCTGGGCGCCGACAAGACGGCGCACGGCGTCGGAATGAGCGGTCCCAATCCGGCGCTCGGGCTGCGCGCCATACGGCTGTGCCTGGCCGAGCCGCAGATGTTCCTGGCGCAATTGCGCGCCATCCTGCGCGCGTCGCACTTTGGCAAAATAAAACTGCTCGTGCCCATGCTCGCGCATGCGCACGAGATAGACCAGTCCCTGAAGATGATCGCGCAGGCCAAGGCGGAACTGGACGCTGAGTGCATCGCCTACGACAAGACCATCGCCGTGGGCGGCATGATAGAAGTGCCGGCGGCGGCGCTGGCGATCGGCATGTTCGTCAAGCGCCTGGACTTCCTGTCAATCGGCACCAACGACCTCATCCAGTACACGCTTGCCATCGACCGCACCGACGATACCGTGTCGCACCTCTACGATCCGCTGCACCCGGCGGTATTGCATCTGGTCGCCCACACCATTCGCAGCGCCGACAAGGCCGGCGTGCCGGTGGCCGTCTGCGGCGAGATGGCCGGTGATGTGCAACTGACACGGTTGCTGCTGGGTTTCGGCTTGCGGCAGTTTTCCATGCACCCGGCCCAGCTGCCGGCGATCAAGCAGCAGATTTTGCTCAGCAGCATTCCCAACATCATGGTCGCTGCGGCGAGGATTCTCAAAGCCGAGGATCCGGCCAAGGCGCGCGCGCTGCTGGCCAAGCTCAACGCCTGACCAAGGAGGCCCGACCTCGGGCCCGGAGGGACGCCGGTCGCTTCACTTGGTGTAAGATAGGCTCTGCGCCGATTTGATCTCATCAGCTTGCGGGCGCTGGAGGGCTTTTTTACCGCCCTCCTAAACCGGCTAAAGCGGGGCGTGTCCGTAACCCGTTGGCCTTTCGCAGGCGCAGCGGGTTTTTTTATGGGCCGATGTATTACCAGTGCCATTAGTCATGTCAAAAATCAGTCCGGGTTCAGTCGGGGCGGTCAGCCCGCAAACCATGCACTTCAGCGAGCCGCTGGAATTTCGCAGCGGCGCGCGCCTTGACGCCTACGACCTGGTTTACGAGACCTACGGCACGCTCAATGCCGCGCGCTCGAACGCCGTGCTGGTCTGCCACGCGCTGAACGCTGCGCATCACGTCGCCGGGTGGTACGCCGACGAACCGGACAACATCGGCTGGTGGGACAACATGATCGGCCCGGGCAAGCCCCTCGATACCAACCGGTTTTTCGTCATCGGCGTGAACAATCTCGGCGGCTGCTTTGGCAGCACCGGGCCAAAAAGCATCAACCCCAAAACCGGCCAGCCCTACGGCTCTGACTTCCCGGTGGTCACGGTCGAGGACTGGGTCGAGGCGCAGGCGCGCCTCGCAGACCGCCTGGGCATCACGCGCTTTGCCGCGGTGATGGGCGGCTCGCTTGGCGCCATGCAGGCGCTGCAGTGGCCGCTGTCCTACCCGGAGCGGGTCGGGCACGCGCTGGTCATCGCCTGCGCGCCGCGTCTGTCGGCGCAAAATATCGCCTTCAACGAAGTGGCGCGCCAGGCCATCGTCACCGATCCGGATTTCCACGGCGGGCACTATTACCGCCACGGCGTGGTGCCGCGGCGCGGCCTGCGCCTGGCGCGCATGATCGGCCACATCACCTATCTGTCGGACGATGTGATGGCGGAAAAATTCGGCCGCGAACTGCGCGACGGCCACATCAAGTTCGGCTATGACGTCGATTTCCAGATCGAGTCCTACCTGCGCCACCAGGGCGACAAGTTCTCCGATTACTTTGACGCCAACACCTATTTGCTGATCACCCGCGCCCTCGATTATTTCGACCCGGCGGCCGATCATGGCGACAGCCTGGCAAAGGCGCTGGCACGCGCGCGCGCCTCCTTCCTGGTGGTTTCATTCACCACCGACTGGCGCTTTTCACCGGCGCGCTCGCGCGAGATCGTGCGCGCGCTGCTCGACAACCGCGCCGATGTTTCCTATGCCGAAATCGACGCCCCGCACGGCCATGATGAATTCCTGCTCGAGGACGCGCGTTATCACGCGCTGGTGCGCGCCTACTACGAACGCGTGGCCGTATCGATAGGGTCAAAAGCGTCGACAGGAGCGGATTCGTGAGCTCGCTTCGCGCCGACTTCGCCCTGATAGAGAGCTGGATAGCCCCCGGCTCGCGCGTGCTTGACCTCGGTTGCGGCGACGGCACCCTGCTCTCGCGCCTGAAGCGCGAGCGCGGGGTCAGCGGTTACGGCGTCGACATTGCCGACGCCAACGTACTCGCCGCGGTGGTCAACGGCATCAACGTCATCCAGAGCGACCTGGATGCCGGGCTCAACACCTTTGCCGACCGCTCGTTCGACACGGTCATTTTGTCGCACACCCTGCAGGCGATGCACAACACCAAGCGCATCATGGAGGAAATGGTGCGCGTCGGATTGGAGGGCGTGGTCAGCTTCCCCAATTTCGGCTACGTGAAAAACCGCGATCAGGTGGCCGCCGGGCGCATGCCGGTCTCCGAAGAAATGCCCTACCAGTGGCATGACACACCCAATGTGCACTTGTGCACCATGGCCGACTTTGACCAGTTTTGCAGCGACCTCGGAATAATCGTCATCGACCGCCGCGCCTTCACCGACGACCGTGAAATTCTCAGCGGCGACCCCAACCTGCTCGGCGCGCTGGCGGTGTATCGCTTCAGGAAGCGTTAGGGCCGGCGCGCCGGGTCGCTGTCAAGCGCCCTTATCGTTGCGCGCCGCCACCACAACAGCGCGACGCCGGGCAGGGCGATGACAAAGGTGGCGAAAAAAAACGGCGCCCAGCCGAAGCCCGCGACCATCTGTCCGGATACCGGCCCGACATAGACGCGGCCGATCGCCGCCAGCGCCGAGAGTAGCGCGAACTGCGTCGCCGAATAGCGCACGTTGCACAGCGCCATCAATAACGCCACAAACGCCGTGGTGCCCATGCCGCCGCAAAGGTTTTCTATCACCACCGCCAGCGCCATCAGCAGGTAACTCTTTGGCAACAGTGCGAGCGCGAGGAACACCAGGTTGGACACGGCCTGCAGGATGCCGAACACAAACAACGAACGGAACAAACCCAGTTTTGCCATCAAGGCGCCGCCGGCAAGCGCGCCGACGATGGTGGCGAACAGGCCCAGCACCTTGTTGATGGCGCCCACTTCGGCCGCCGAAAACCCCACGCCGCGAATCAGGAAGGCGGTGGTGAGGCTGCCGGCGAAAGCGTCACCGAGTTTGTAAAGCACGATCAGCGCGAGCATCACCCAGGCGCCGTCGCGCATGAAAAAGTCCTTCAACGGCCCCAGCACCGCCTCGTCCAGCGTCCGCGGCGCGATCGCCGGCACCTCGGGTTCGGGACTGGCGAGCAGCACCGCCGTGCCGATGAGCATCAGCGCCGCCATCAGCCAGTACGTCGCCTGCCAGCCGAGCAGCGTGTCGGCAAGAAACAAGGCGAGGCCGCCCGAAACCAGCATGCCAAGGCGGTAGCCGAGCACCGATACGGCGGCGCCGGCGCCGCGCTCCTCGCTGCGCAACACGTCGGCGCGATAGGCGTCAAAGGCGATGTCCTGCGAGGCCGAGGCAAACGCGGTCATCACCGCCAGCATCGCCAGCGCCAGCGGCGCATTGGCCGGCGACACAGCGCCCATGGCGGCGATGCAGGCCATCAGCAGCAGTTGCGTCACCGCTATCCAGCCTCGCCGCCGTCCCAGCAGCGGCGGCACGTATCGATCCATCAGCGGCGCCCAGAGGAATTTCAGGGTATAGGGCAGGCCGACCAGCGAGAACAGCCCGATGGTCTCGATGGCGACGTTCTCGACCGTCAGCCAGGCCTGCAGGGTTCCCGAGGTAAGCGCGAGGGGCAGCCCGGAGGCAAAACCGAGGGCGAGCATGACCGCAACGCGGCGATTGCGGAAAATGGCGAAATAAGGCGATGCGCTTGCGGACACGGCCAAAGTGTAACGTGCAGCGCCAGTCTGCGGGCGAAATCCGCCGCGCCCGATGCACCCGCCGCAGGACCGGCGCCGGTCGCGCGGACCCCCGGCCGTACGCGGCAATATAGGATAAGATATTGGTGCGCTGCACACAGCGCACTATCGGGGTTTTGTCACATCTTTCTCATCGAGGTCATCATGAATTCCGCACAAAGCGACATCACCAAGGACAAACTGGTCTCCGACCTGAAAGTGGTCATTACCGATGCCGAGGAACTGCTGCTGGCAACCGCATCGCAAGCCGGTGAAAAAGCCGCAGCCGCGCGCGTTCGCATCACCGAAAGCCTCAAGGTCGCCAAGGAAAAGCTGGCGATCGCCGAGGACATCGCCCTGGACAAGGCCAAGGCGGCCGCGCGGGCCACCGACGACTACGTCCACGAAAATCCCTGGGCGGCGGTGGGCATTGGCGCGGCCGTGGGTCTTGTCATCGGCATGCTGATCAGCCGTCGCTAGGCGCATGAGCAACCCGGAAGCGGAAGGCACCGCGACCGGCGGCGGCCTTCTGGGTTCTGCGCGCGCACTGACACGCACGCTGATCGCGGTAGCGAAAACCCGCCTCGATATTTTTGTCACCGAGGTAGAGGAAGAACGGCTGCGTATCACCCGGCAGGCCATCCTGATGGTCGCCGGCGGTTTTTGCCTGATGGTGGGCACACTGCTGCTGGTAGCCTATATCGTCGCGCTGTTCTGGGACACCCATCGCCTGTTGACGCTGGGATTGCTGGCGCTGGTGTTTTTTGGCGCCGGAACAAGCCTGCTCCTGGTGGTCAACGCCCGCGCACGGTCCAAGCCAAAAGTGTTTTCCGCTTCGCTTGGCGAGTTGGAGAAAGATCTGGATCAGTTGTCCGGCAAACCGTGAGCCCTTCCCTGATACAGATTCGTGAGCAGCGCGCGCGCCTGGTTGAGCGTGCGGCGCGCCAGCGCGAACAACTGGCGCAGGACATAGGGGTGTTTTCCGCACCCATCGCCCTGGCCGACCGCGGCATGGCGGCGGCGCGTTTCCTGCGTGCACACCCGGAGATCCTTGCCGCCGCAGCGGCCCTGCTTGTGCTGCTCAAGCCGCGGCGCGCGTTTGGCTGGATACGGCGCGGCCTTGCGCTGTGGCAGACCTGGCGCTGGGTTGCGGCACGCCTTGCCTGACCGCCACGGATAAACGACCGTGCTAAGGAAGATTTATCTTCTCGCCGACCGGGAGCGAAAGTACCTGGTGAGCGAACTCTCGCAGGTGCGCGGCCTGATGCCCTTGCTGATGAAACCGCGCAACAAGCAGCAGTGGTCGCCCGAAGACCGACAGGAACTGATCAATCACATGCGCCGCCTGCAGCGCATGAGCCCGTATATCGCGGTGTTTGTCCTGCCCGGCGGCTTTGCCATGCTGCCTGCCCTGGCCTGGTGGCTGGACCGGCGCCGCGGCCAGCAGGCGCGCTAGCCGTCCCGTCTCAGAAGCGCCAGTCGTATTGCACCGTCAGGGGCGCGTGATCGGAAAAACGCGTGTCCTTGTAAATGTCGGCGCGTTTTGCCGTCGCGGCAATGCCCGGGGTGGCAATCTGGTAATCAAGCCGCCAACCGACATTCTTGGCCCAGGCCTGGCCGCGGTTGCTCCACCAGGTATAGGACGCGTCGGTCGCTTCCGGATGCAGGCTGCGGTACACGTCGACCCAGCCGACCTTGTCAAACACCTCGGTCAGCCAGGCGCGCTCTTCGGGAAGAAAACCGGAATTCTTCTGGTTGGAGCGCCAATTTTTCAGGTCGATCTCCTTGTGCGCGATGTTCCAGTCGCCGCACAAAATGATTTCGCGGCCCTCGGCGCGCAGCTTTTTCAGCACCGGCATGAACAGCGCGAGAAAGCGGAACTTGGCCTGCTGGCGCTCGTCCGAACTCGAACCCGACGGCAAATACACCGAAATAACCGACAGCTTGCCAAAATCGGCGCGCAAATACCGGCCCTCGGCGTCGAATTCGCGATTACCCAGCCCGGGCGCGACCCGCTCCGGCCTGACCCGGCCGTAAATGCCGACGCCGCTATAGCCTTTTTTCTCGGCGCAATGGAAATAGCCGGTGAACCCGCGCGGCGCAATCAGTTCGGCGGACAAGTCCGCCTCCTGCGCCTTTAACTCCTGCATGCAGACGATGTCGGCCTTCTGCTTTTGCAGCCAGTCAAGATAGCCCTTGATGCAGGCTGAACGTATGCCGTTGAGATTCAGGGTGATTACGCGTAGCATTTCGCAGGCTGTCCCATGGATGCCAGTTCAGGGTGGCAGTTCAAATGATCCGCGCGGCGGTGCCGCAGCGGGGTCCGGTTACCGATCACGATTACTTTCAGGGTATGCGGCGAGCGCCGCCCAATATGGCTGACTTCCGCAAAGACTTCATTTCGTTCTGCATCGACTGCGGTGTGCTGCGCTTTGGCAGTTTCAAGCTCAAGTCGGGGCGCGTATCGCCGTATTTTTTCAACGCCGGCCTGTTCAACACCGGCGCGAGCCTGGACAAGCTGGCGGAATTTTACGCCAAAGCCATACTCGCGGCGGGGCTGCCCTTTGACATGCTGTTCGGACCGGCCTACAAGGGCATCGTGCTCGCCTCGGGCGCGGCGATGGCGCTGGCGCGGGCAGGGCGCAGTGTGCCGTTTGCCTACAATCGCAAGGAAGCCAAGGACCACGGCGAAGGCGGTGTTGTCGTCGGCGCCCCCCTCGCCGGCCGCGTGCTGATCGTCGATGATGTGATGACGGCGGGCACCGCCGCGCGCGAGGCAGTCGATATCATCCGCACCGCCGGTGCCACGCCCTGCGGCATCGCCATCGCCCTCGACCGGATGGAGCGCGGCAACTCGGCGCTGTCCACCGTGGAGGAGGTCAAGCGCGAATTCAACATCCCGGTTGTCGCCATTGCCACGCTCGATGACATGCTGGCCTTGCTGCAGGAACGCCCGGAACTGGTGCAGAATATGCGTGATATCTCTGACTATCGTCAGACCTACGGAGCCGCCGCACATGTCTAACCGATTGATTGCCGTTTTGCTGTCAACCTTGCTTGCCGGCGGACTTGCCCAGGCGCAAAACAAAACCTTGTACAAGTGGACCGATGAAAACGGCAAGGTCCAGTACAGCGACAAGCCCCCGGTGGAGGCCGCCGGCCGCCCCTCCTCAACACTCACGCAGCAAGGACAGGTGCTGAAAAAAAATGAGGGCGCGCTGACACCGGAGCAGCAGGAGGCGCGTGACGCCGAACGCAAGCGGGCGCGCGAAGAGGAAGCGCTGGCGCGCGAGGAACGGCGCAAGAACATGGCGCTGCTCTCTACTTATCCGTCGGAGAAGGATATCGACGAAGCCCGCGCGCGGGCGCTCAAGCAGGGCGACGAGGCGGTCAAGGCCACCGAAAAACGCCTCGACGCGGCACAGAAACGCCAGGTCGATTATGAAAAGGAAAAGGAGTTCTACCTGAAAAAGCCGATGCCGGCCAAGCTGCAACAGGACATCAAGAACAACGAACTCGAATTAAAGAACCAGACGGAGTTGTTGGGCGTGAAGAAAAAGGAACTCGACACCATCAACGCCAAGTACGACGAAGACAAGCGCCGTTACATCGAACTGACCAAGGGCAAGGGCGCCACCCCGGCCAAAGCGACCACCACCGCCGCCCCCGCGTCCCCGGCGGGGACGACAAAGAAATAACCGCCGCCCCGGCGTCGTGACTTTTTTGTCACCAGAACCGGCCTGAAAGCCTTGCCTGGCAAGGCTTTCGCATTTTCAATGTTGCAAAATTCGGCTCAAGTGCCGAGCTTTTTCCTGAGTATTTCGTTGACCTGGGCGGGATTGGCGCGGCCCTTGCTCGCCTTCATCACCTGGCCGACCAGGGCGTTGAACGCCTTTTCCTTGCCGGCGCGGAATTCCTCCACCGACTTGGCATTGGCCTCCAGAACATCGTCGACGATTTTTTCGATCGCGCCCGAATCCGACATCTGCTTGAGACCGCGCTTTTCGATGACGGTGTCGACCTCGCCCTCGCCCGCCCAGAGGGCGTCGAAGACGTCCTTGGCCAGTTTGCCCGACAGGGTGTTGTCGCGAATGCGCGAAATCAGTTCTGCAAGCTGCCGGCTGGAAACGGGCGAGTTCGCAACCTCGATGCCGGCGCGGTTAAGCGCCGCGGCCAGTTCGCCCATCACCCAGTTGGCCGCGGTCTTGGCGGCATCGCCGCCGAGCCGGTCCACCACCGCCTCGAAATAGCCGGCGGTGTCCTTGGCCTGGGTCAGCATGGCCGCGTCGTAAGCCGAAAGGGCATAGTCGCGCTGATAACGCTCGCGCTTGGCCTGCGGCAGTTCGGGCAACTCGCCCTTGACGCGCGCAATCCAGTCTTCCGACACCACCAGCGGCGGCAGGTCCGGGTCGGGGAAGTAACGGTAGTCGTGGGCGTCTTCCTTGGTGCGCATGGCGCGCGTCTCGCCCCGGTCCGGATCGAACAGCACGGTCGCCTGCTGGATTGTTCCGCCGTCCTCCAGCGTTTCGATCTGCCACTTCGCCTCGTAGTCGATGGCCTGCTGCATAAAGCGAAAGGAGTTGAGGTTTTTGATCTCGCGCCGCGTGCCCAGCGGCTCGCCGGGACGCCGCACCGAGACGTTGGCGTCGCAGCGGAACGAGCCCTCCTGCATGTTGCCGTCGCAAATGCCGATCCAGCGCACCAGGCCGTGCAAGGCCTTGGCATAGGCCACCGCCTCCTCGCTCGAGCGCATGTCCGGTTCGGAGACAATTTCCAGCAGCGGCGTGCCGGCGCGGTTGAGGTCTATGCCCGACATGCCGTGGCCGAGCACCGAGTGCGAGCCAAGCCCCTCGTGCAGCGACTTGCCGGCGTCCTCCTCAAGGTGGGCGCGGGTGAGTTGCACCGTCTTTTCGCCGTCCTTGGTAAATATCGTAAGGCTGCCGCCCTGCACGACCGGCAGTTCGTACTGGCTGATCTGGTAGCCCTTGGGCAGGTCGGGATAAAAATAATTCTTGCGCGCAAACACCGAGCGGCGATTGATCTTGCCGCCGATGGCGATGCCGAAACGAATGGCGCGCTCGACCGCGCCCTTGTTGGCCACCGGCAGCACGCCGGGCAGCGCGATATCCACCGCGCTAGCCTGAGTGTTGGGCGCCGCGCCAAACGCCGTCGATGCCCCGGAAAAAATCTTCGATGCGGTCGACAACTGCGCGTGGGTTTCCAGCCCGATGACGATTTCCCACTTGCCTTGAGTGCTCATGCGTCAAGTCCGTCTTTTACGTCAAAACCCCGGGGTGCGCGCGTATGCCAGTCGGTGGCAAGCTGGTACTGATGCGCCATACCGAGCATTTTTGCCTCGGCGAAATAATTGCCGACAATGTGCAGGCCGACCGGCAGGTCGCCCTCGCCAAACCCGCACGGGATGGACATCGCCGGCAGGCCGGCGAGGTTGGCGGCGATGGTGTAAATGTCGTTCAGGTACATCTGCACCGGGTCGGCGGCCTTGGCGCCGATCTTGAAGGCCACCGAGGGCGAGGTCGGGCCGAGCACCAGGTCGCAGACCTTGAAGGCCTCGGCGTAGTCCTGGGCGATAAGGCGGCGGATGCGCTGCGCCTGCAGGTAATAGGCGTCGTAATAGCCGTGCGAGAGCACATAGGTGCCGATGAGGATGCGGCGTTTTACCTCGGCGCCAAAACCCTCGGCGCGACTCTTGCAATACAGGTCGGCAAGGTCGGTGTATGCGTCCGCGCGATGGCCGAAACGCACACCGTCAAAACGGCTGAGGTTGGACGAGGCCTCGGCCGGCGCAATGACGTAATACGCCGGCACCGAAAGGCCTGAGTTGGCCAGGCTGATGGAAACACGCTTTGCGCCGAGTTTTTCCAGTTGCGCCAGCGCCGCCTCCACCGCGGCGCCGACGTCTTTTGACAGGCCTTCGCCGAAATACTCCACCGGCACGCCGATGCGCAGCCCCCCCAGCGGCTTGTCCGCGGAACCACCCGGAAGCGGCCCGCCCAGCTCGCGCGTGTAGTCCTCTACCGGCCGCTCAAGCGAGGTGGCATCGCGCACATCAAAGCCGGTCATGGCGCCCAGCACCATTGCCGCATCCTCGGCATTGCGCGCCATCACGCCGCCCTGGTCCAGGCTCGAGGCAAACGCAATCATGCCGTAACGCGACACCGCGCCATAAGTGGGCTTGATGCCGGTAATGCCGGTGAGCGCGGCCGGTTGCCGTATCGAGCCGCCGGTATCGGTGGCGGTGGCCGCCGGCGCGAGGCGCGCCGCCACCGCCGCGGCCGAGCCGCCGGAAGAACCGCCGGGGACGCACGCGTCGTTCCACGGGTTCTTCACCGGGCCGTAGAAGGAGGTCTCGTTGGACGAGCCCATGGCGAATTCATCCATGTTGGTCTTGCCCAGGATGACCGCGCCGGCGGCGTTGAAGCGCTCGATAACATGCGCGTCATACGGCGCGGTGAAATTGGACAGCATTTTCGAGGCGCAGGTGGTGAGCCAGCCCTTGGCGCAAAAAATATCCTTGTGCGCGATGGGAATGCCGGTCAGCGCAGTCGCTTCGCCGCGGCCGATGCGCGCATCGGCCTGCGCCGCCTGCGCCAGGCTTTTGTCGGCATCGACGGTGATGAAGGCATTGAGCCGCCGGAAGCGGCCGATGCGCTCGAGCAGTCCGCGCGTCAGTTCGACGCTGGAGATTTTTTTCGCCGCCAGCGCGGCGGAAAGATCTTTGAGTGAAGCGTTGTGCATAAAAGGCCTTGGGCCCCGGGAGCGGACAAGCCACGGATTGTCTCCGCGGTCATCCTGCAAAATCCGGGGCGCTTGTTTATCCGGTTACTCGATCACCTTGGGCACGAGATAGAGCCCGCCCTCGACTTGCGGCGCGACCGACTGGAACAGCAGGTGCTGGTCGGCTTCGGTCACCACATCCTCGCGCAGGCGCAGCATCACGTCCTGGGCGTGGGGCATCGGTTCAACGCCCGCGGTGTCCACCCTCTGCATCTGGCCGATCAGGTCAAAAATACCGCTCAGCTGGTCGCGCGTGGCAAGGGCTTCCATCTCGCTGGTTTCGATCCGCGCCAACCAGGCGATACGCTTGACTTCGTCCAGGCTAAGGGACATGACTCAGTACTCCCAGGTTACGAGGGGCTGCCGCCATCGCGCTCCCCAATATCGCGACCCCGGCAACCAGCCTGCCGGGGTCTATTTTTGCGGCAAAATGCCTTAAATTCGCTTAAAAACCGTGGCTTAATGCGGTATTATAAGGGAGCGTTGCACAAACGGGCAGGCTCTTTCGCCGGCCCGAATTGCCGCCCCAATTTGGTTCAGAACCCGCTTCAAAACCCAAAGGGGTTTTCACCCCTCACAAAGGAATGACAAGGCATGTTCGGTTTCCTGCGCGGTTACTTCTCGGACGATCTCGCCATCGACCTTGGAACCGCAAACACCCTGATTTACGTTCGCGGCAAAGGCATCGTACTCGATGAGCCTTCTGTCGTTGCCATCCGTCAGGAAGGCGGGCCCAACGGCAAGAAAACCATCCAGGCCGTGGGCAGGGAAGCCAAGCAAATGCTGGGCAAGACGCCGGGCAACATCACCGCCATCCGCCCGATGAAAGACGGCGTTATCGCCGACTTCACCGTCACCGAGCAGATGTTGAAACAGTTCATCAAAAAGGTGCACGTCTCGCGCCTGCTCTCGCCCAGCCCGCGCATCATCATTTGCGTGCCCTGCGGCTCGACCCAGGTGGAACGGCGCGCCATCCGCGAGTCGGCCATCGGTGCCGGCGCATCACAGGTGTTCCTGATCGAAGAGCCGATGGCCGCGGCCATCGGCGCTGGCCTGCCGGTTGCGGAGGCGACCGGCTCCATGGTGGTCGACATCGGCGGCGGCACCACCGAGGTCGGCGTGATCTCCCTCGGCGGCATGGTCTACGCCGGCAGCGTGCGCGTCGGCGGCGACAAGTTCGACGAGGCCATTATCAACTACATCCGTCGCAACTACGGCATGCTGATCGGCGAGACCACGGCCGAGTCCATCAAGAAGGAAATCGGCTCGGCCTTCCCCGGCAGCGAGGTACGTGAAATGGAAGTAAAGGGACGCAACCTTGCCGAGGGCATCCCGCGCAGCTTCACCATTTCCTCCAACGAAATACTGGAAGCACTGACCGAGCCGCTCAACAACATCGTCAGCGCGGTGAAGTCCGCGCTCGAGCAGACACCGCCGGAGCTTGGCGCCGATATCGCCGAGAAGGGCATGGTCCTCACCGGCGGCGGCGCGCTGTTGCGCGACCTTGACCGCCTGCTGATGGAAGAGACCGGCCTGCCGGTGATCGTCGCCGACGACCCGCTCACCTGTGTTGTGCGCGGTTCGGGTATGGCGCTCGAGAAAATGGAAAAGCTCGGCAGCATCTTCACCAACGATTGACGGGTACAAGAATGGGGGCGGAAGGATGAAGGCTAAAGCGACAACAGCCCATCCCGCTATAGCACAGGCGCCTGCCTCCCCTCCCGGCTCCCCCGCCATCCTGCCCCCCCGCCGCAACTGATGGACTATTCGCCGCCGCCGTTTTTCAACCGCGGTCCGGCACCCTTGGTGCGCCTGTCGTTTTTTGTCGTCCTCGCCATCCTGCTGATGGTCCTGGATGCGCGCTTTCGCTACGCCGACACCCTGCGCCAGGTATTTGCCCTGGTCGCCTACCCGGTGCAGCAGGTGGCCATGGCCCCTTTGGTGGGTTTCAACAAGGCGAGTGAATTCTTCACCAGCCAGTCGGCGCTGCGCAGCGAAAATGAAAAGCTTCGCGCCGAACAACTCAAGCTCGGCCAGCAGGCGCAGGTGCTGCAATCGCTGGAATCCGAAAACGCGCAAATGCGCCAATTGCTGGATGCACGCGGCAGGCTGCCGCGTGAGACCGTGTTCGCCGAAATCCTTTACTCGGGGCGCGACCCGTTCAGCCGCAAGGTGGTCATCGACAAGGGCGCCCAAAACGGCATCAAGCCCGGCCAGGCGGTGGTCGACCATGTCGGTGTGATCGGCCAGGTGACGCGCGTCCATCCGCTGCTCGCCGAAATCACGCTGATCACCGACAAGGACCAGGCCATACCCGTGCAGGTCGTGCGTAACGGCCTGCGCGCGGTGGCCTTTGGCGGCGGCGACGGCACCACGCTGGACCTGCGTTACATGGCCGCGAATGCCGAGATCCAGAACGGCGACCTGCTGGTGACCTCGGGCATCGACGGCACCTATCCGCCGGGGCTGCCGGTGGCGCGTGTGGCACGCATCGAGCGTGACGCCGCCTACGCCTTCGCCAAGATTGCCTGCACCCCGGAGGCCGGCGCAAACCAGCACCGGCAGGTGCTGGTTCTGCTCGGCGGTGAGGAATTACCCGCGAGGCCCGAAGTGCAGCCGGCGCCGCAGCGCAGCGCAAAATCCAAAAAGCAGCGCAAGCGCGAATGACAGTGAGCCGCCCATGCCGATGATCAACCAGGGCCCGCAGCACATCCTGCTGCCGGTGCGTACCGGCTTCATGGTTGTCACCCTCGCGCTGGCGCTGATGTTCAACCTGATTCCCTGGGGGGACGCCATCGGCGTGCCCGACCTGCTCGGCCTGGTACTCGTGTTCTGGTGCATACACCAGCCACGCCGCATGGGCATAGGCGCGGCATGGGCGCTCGGCCTGGTGATGGACGCGGGCACCGGTTCGCTGATGGGGCAGCACGCCTTCGCCTACGCCGTGCTGGCCTTCCTCGCCATCGCACTGCACCGGCGCATGCTGTGGTTTTCGCTCAAGCATCAGGCGGTGCACGTTTTGATGCTGATGCTGCTGGTACAGGCTCTGATGCTCGGCGTGCGCATGTTCGCCGGCGCGCCGTTCCCCGGCATCGGCTACTTTCTCGGCAGCTTTGTCGCCGCCGCGATGTGGCCGCTGGTCGCCATCGTCCTGCTATCGCCACAACGCCGCCCCGAGACGGTGGACGAGAACAGGCCGATCTAGCATGCTCAAGTACGGTACAAGCCGACAAAGGAACGGGATGGCGAACATGTCCCCATCGGGCGTTTGGTGCGGCATTAAAGTGACCCGCCATGGCCACTGAGTTTCGCGACAACGAGCGCGAACTGTATTTTTTCCAGTTGCGCGTCGGCATCGCCGGCGCGGTGGTGCTGGGCCTGTTCGGCATCCTGCTGGCGCGTTTTTTCTATCTCCAGGTGATACAGCACGATTACTACCAGACCAAGGCAGAGGACAACCGCATCTCCATCGTGCCGATCGTGCCCAACCGCGGCCTCATCACCGACCGCAACGGCGTGGTGCTGGCGCGCAATTACTCGGCCTACACGCTGGAGATCGCCCCGGACAAGGTCGGCAATACCGAGGCGGTCATCGACGATCTTGCCGGCGTCGTCGAAATCCGGCCAAGCGACCGCACGCGCTTCCGCCGCCTGATGATCGAGGCCAAGGGGGCCGACAGCCTGCCGATCCGTTCGCGCCTTACCGACGAGGAGGTCGCCCGGTTCGCCGTCAACCGCTATCGCTTCCCCGGCGTGGACATCAAGGCGCGGCTGTTCCGCCAGTACCCCATGGGCGAAATAGGCTCGCACTTCGTCGGTTACATCGGCCGCATCAACCAGCGCGACCTCGACTGGATTGAGAACGAAGAGCTCGCGGCCAACTACAAGGGCAGCGAGCACATCGGCAAGACCGGTCTCGAGCAAAAATACGAAAAGGAATTGCACGGAGGCACCGGTTCCGAGCAGGTCGAGGTCGATGCCGGCGGCCGCGGCGTGCGCACGCTGTCGCGCACGCCGCCGACTTCGGGCAACAACCTGGTGCTCACCCTCGACATCCGCCTGCAGGAGGTGGCCGAACTCGCCTTTGGCGAGCAGCGCGGCGCGCTTGTGGCGATCGACCCGTCGACCGGTGGCGTACTCGCCTTTGTGTCAAAACCCGGATTCGACCCCAACCTGTTTGTCGACGGCATTGACCCGGTGAGCTGGGACGCGCTCAACACCTCACCCGACCGGCCCCTGGTCAACCGCGCCCTTGCCGGCACCTATCCGCCGGGCTCCACTTTCAAGCCCTTCATGGCGCTCGCCGCGCTCGCCCTGGGCAAGCGCACGCCCTCGCAGGCGATCAGCGATCCGGGCTATTTCAATTTCGGCGGCCACCGTTTTCGCGATGACAAGGTCGGCGGCCACGGCATGGTCGACATGTACAAGTCGATCGTGGTGTCCTGCGACACCTATTACTACCAGCTCGCCAACGACCTCGGCATAGACAATATTTCCGGCTACATGACGCATTTTGGCTTTGGCCGGCGCAGCGGCATCGACATCGAGGGCGAAGCCGCCGGCGTGCTGCCGTCGCAGCAATGGAAGCAAAAGCGCTTCCGCCGGCCGGAGCAGCAAAAATGGTATGCCGGTGAGACGATTTCGGTCGGCATCGGCCAGGGCTACAACGCCTACACCCCGCTGCAACTGGCGCAGGCGGTCTCGGCTATCGCCTCGGGCGGTACCTTGTACCAGCCGCACCTGGTGAATTACGTAGAGAACATCAAAACCGGTGAACGCGGCTACTTCAAGCCGCTTGCCGTCGGAACCCTGCCGGCAAAACCGGAGCAAATCGAGGTGATCAGACAGGCGCTGATCGGCGTCAACAAGGAGGGAACCGGCGCGCGGGCCTTTGCCGGCGCCGAATACATCAGCGCCGGAAAAACCGGCACCGCCCAGGTCATAGCCATAAAGCAAAACGAAAAATACGACGAAAAACGCGTCCAGGCGATACATCGCGATCACGCGCTGTTCATCGCCTTCGCCCCGGCCGAGAGCCCGAAAATCGCCCTCGCCGTGGTGGTCGAGAACGCCGGCTTCGGCGCGCGCGCCGCCGCCCCGATTGCGCGCGTGGTGCTCGACTACTACCTGCTGGGCAAGGTGCCGAAAAAACCGGCCGCCCCCGTAGCGGAGGAGGAAGGCGATGATTGAACTGGCTTGGCGCCGCTTCACCGACAAGATCGACGGGCCGCTGTTCGGCATCGCACTGACCATACTCATGCTGGGCATGCTGACGCTCTACAGCGCGTCCTACGAAACACCCAGCCGCATCAGCGCGCAGGTCATGAATATCGCTTTCGCCTTTGTGGTGATGTGGGTCGCCGCGCAAATCCCGCCGCAAACGCTGATGCGGCTTGCCCCGCCGCTCTACATCCTCGGCATCCTGCTGCTCATTGCGGTGGCGCTGTTTGGCGACATCCGCAACGGCGCCAGGCGCTGGCTTAACCTCGGCTTTACCAGCATCCAGCCCTCGGAAATCATGAAAATCGCCATGCCGCTGATGCTGGCCTGGTATTTTCACAAATACGAGGCGATGCTGCGCCTGCGCGATTTCGTCGTCGCCGGCGTGCTGCTGGCCATACCGGTGTTGCTGATCGCGCGCCAGCCCGACCTGGGCACCGCGCTGCTGGTCGCGGCATCGGGCTTTTATGTCATTTTCCTTGCCGGCCTTTCGTGGAGAATCATCATCGGCATGACGGTGGCCGGCATTGCCAGCATGCCGCTGCTGTGGTCGGTGCTGCACGACTACCAGCGCCGGCGCATCCTGACCCTGTTCGATCCGTCCAGCGACCCGCTGGGCGCCGGTTATCACATCATCCAGTCGACCATCGCGGTGGGCTCGGGCGGCATTGTCGGCAAGGGCTGGCTCAAGGGAACGCAGGCCCATCTTGAATTCATACCCGAGCGCTCCACCGATTTCATTTTTGCCGTTTTCTCCGAGGAATTCGGACTGCTGGGCAACATCGTGCTGCTGATGCTCTACCTCGCGCTGATCGCCCGCGGGCTGATGATCGCCGCCAATGCGCCGACGTTTTTTGCGCGGCTCATTGCCGGCGCCATCACGCTCACCTTTTTCACCTACGCCTTTGTCAACATGGGCATGGTCAGCGGCATCCTGCCGGTGGTCGGTGTGCCGCTGCCGCTGGTTTCCTACGGCGGCACCGCCCTCGTCGCGCTGTTCCTCGGCCTGGGCATGCTGATGAGCATGCAAAGGCACCGCAAGCTGGTGCAGACATGACGCAAAGCGTGAAAGGTGAATGGTGAAAAGTGAAGGGTGCAACACCCGGCCGGTGACAGCGCGCACCGCGCGGCTGGTCACACAGTCTTGCGCCTGCCTGGCGATGCTGCTCTCCGGTTGCCATGGCCTCATCACCAGCACGCCGGTGATAGAGCGCCCGGACGAAGCGCAAAAACCCGCGCCCGCCGCCGCGCCGCAGGCCCGCCGCGGCGCTTACTACCAGGACGACGGGCCGGGCGAGAACGCGCCCGCCGATCTTGCCGCCATCCCCGACGCCGAGCCCAGGGTCGAACCGCTGCACCGCTTTGCCAACAATCCCTACACGGTATTCGGCCAGGACTACCGGCCCGCGCGCGAACTGCGGCCGTTCCGGCAGGTTGGCATCGGCAGCTGGTACGGACGCAAATTCCACGGCCAGCGCACCTCCAGCGGCGAGCCCTATGACATGTATGCCATGACCGCGGCGCACCCGACGCTGCCCATCCCCAGCTATGTCCGCGTCACCAGCGAGGCGACGAAAAAAACCGTCATCGTGCGCGTCAACGACCGCGGTCCATTCCACTCCGGAAGAATCATCGACCTTTCCTATACCGCGGCGGCCAAGCTCGGCTATATCAACAACGGCAGCACCCGCGTCGAAGTCGAGCAAATTCTGCCGCAGGAGTTCGCCGCCATTGCGGCGCGGCAGCGCGGTCAGATTGTGGCGACCGCACCTACCGAGCCCAAGGTTGTGGAAGCCCGGCCCGCGCCGCAGCAGCCGGCGGCCAGTCCCGCGGTAACGCCGGTGGCGGCGTCATCTCCCATAGCAGTGCCGCCGCCGGCAAAAATTCCGGTCGATGTCGAAAAAAGCGGCATTTACCTGCAACTGGGCGCCTTCTCGGCGCGCGACAACGCCGAGAATTTCCGCGTGCGCGTGACCGGGCAACTGCCATCGTCGGACAAGGCGGTCGAGGTCTACCAGCGTGACGGCCTGTTCCGGCTGCACCTGGGTCCCTACCGCGACCGCGCCGAGGCCAATGCCGCGGCAGAGCAGATACGCGAGGCCCTCGCATTCAAACCCGTCGTCATCCTGAAGTGACAGGTGACCGCTAAAGCCCGGCCGGCGCAAGACCGGCTGGTATAATTTCGTTTTGTCTGCTGTCCCCATGCGCCGTTACCTCGCCCTACTGTTGTTCGCCCTGCCCCTGTTTTTCGCGCAAGCCGGCAACGCCCAGATTCCAGCACCCGCAGTCGCGGCCAAAGCCTGGCTGCTGCTGGACATGTCCAGCGGCCAGCTGATCGCCAGCCAGGCTCCCAACGAGCGCTTTGAACCGGCGTCGCTGACCAAGCTGATGACCGCTTACATCGCGTTCTCGGCGATCAAGAACAAACAGCTGTCGCTGACCCAGGCCATCCCGGTGTCGGAAAAGGCCTGGCGCGCCCAGGGTTCGCGCATGTTCATCGACCCGAAAAATCCGGTCACCGTCGAAGAATTGCTGCGCGGCATGATCGTGCAGTCGGGCAACGACGCCTGCATTGCCCTCGCAGAGGCGATCGCCGGCTCGGAGGAATCTTTTGCCCAGCTGATGAACAAGGAGGCGGCGCGCCTCGGCATGAAGAACACGAACTTCACCAACTCCAGCGGCCTGCCCGATGCGCAGCATTACTCCAGTGCGGGAGACCTGGCATCGCTTGCGTCTGCGCTGATCCGCGATTTCCCGGAGTTCTACGCGCAGTTGTATTCGATCAAGGAGTATCGCTACAACAACATCACCCAGCACAACCGCAATCGCCTGCTGTGGCTGGACCCGAACGTTGACGGAGTCAAGACCGGTTTCACCGACAACGCCGGCTATTGCCTGATTGCCTCGGCCAAGCGCGGTCCGCGGCGCCTGTTGTCGGTGGTCCTGGGCACCGCGTCAGATTCGGTCCGCGCCCAGGAAAGCCTGAAACTGCTCAACTACGGCTTCCAGTTCTATGAAAGCGTGCGCCTGTACGAAAAAAACCAGGCCGTCAGCACGCTCGAGGTGTGGAAAGGCAGCGAAAACCGCCTCAAGGCCGGC
Source organism: Bordetella parapertussis (assembly GCA_945861875.1). GTDB lineage: Bacteria > Pseudomonadota > Gammaproteobacteria > Burkholderiales > SG8-39 > CAITSH01. The sequence continues at coordinate 1,637 of CAMAWC010000041.1, read as the reverse complement.
TTCCAGACGGACATGTTTGTGACCCTGCCGCGCGGGCAGGCCGACAAGGTGAAAGCCGAGTTCGTCAGCCAGCAGCCGCTGGTCGCCCCGATCAGCGCCGGGCAGCGCGTGGGCACTCTTCGCGTCATGGTGGAGAGCGGACTGGTAGCAGAGTATCCTGTGGTTGCGCTGGATAATGTCGGCATCGCCGGCTATTTTGGCCGCACCTGGGATACCTTCAGGCTTTGGTTCAAATAAGCTTAAGCGCGGCGCAGAGCGCCGCCTTAAGTTCGTGCGTTTGAGCGGACCTTAACCCTTGGCCGCTCAACGCACGAGAACTTTCTGGAAAATTTTGAGGGCAATATGACTGTCTACCTTAACGGCGAATTCATGGCACGCGAAGACGCGAAAATTTCCGTCTTCGACCGCGGTTTTATGTTTGGTGACGGCGTCTATGAAGTCACCCCGGCCTACGGCAGGCAGCCCTTCCGGCTGGGCCAGCACCTCGAGAGGCTGCAACGCAGCCTCGCCGAGATACGCATCAACAACCCGCTCAGCATGGCGCAATGGACCAGCCTGACCGAACAGCTGGTGGCGAAAAATCCCTGGGATAACCAGGGTATTTACATGCAGATCTCGCGCGGCGTCGCGCCGCGCGACCATGTATTCCCGAAAGACGCCAAACCGACGGTATTCATGATGTGCAACCAGCTGATGACGCCGCCCGACTCGTTTTACGAGCAGGGCGCCGAATGCATCAGCGCTCCGGACACGCGCTGGCTGCGCTGCCAGATCAAGTCAACCTCGCTGCTGGGCAATGTCCTGGCGCGGCAGCTGGCGGCGGATGTCGGCGCGCTGGAGTGCATCATGTTCCGCGACGGCTTTCTCACCGAAGCCTCGGCCTGTAACGTGATGGTGGTGAAAGACGGCACCGTCCTCGCCCCGCCGCAGGACAATCTGATCCTGCCAGGCATCACCTATAACGTCGCACTCGAGCTGATGCGCGCGAACAAGGTCCCGCTTGAGGAGCGCAAGGTGTCCGAAGCCGAGGTGCGCTCGGCCGACGAGGTCTGGCTCACCTCGACGACCAAGGAATTGATCCCGGTGGTCACGCTGGACGGCAAGCCCGTCGGCAAGGGCGCCGGAGCGGGCAAGCCGGGCGCGGTGTTCAAGCGCATGCACAGCCTGTTCCGCGCCCTGCGCGCCAAAGAATGCGCCCCGGCACATGTCTGAAAAGCCGGCGCCGCAGCCGGAACTCGAATCGCTGATCGCCTTCCCGACCGAGTTCCCGATCAAGGTCATGGGACTGACCCAGGACGGCTTCGCGCAGACCGTGGCCAATGTGGTCAGGCAGCACGCCCCCGACTTTGACGCCTCGACCATAGAAATGCGCTCCAGCAAGGAGGGTAAATGGCTGTCGCTCACGGTCACCATCAATGCCACCTCGCGCCAGCAGCTGGACGGGCTGTACCAGGCGCTTTGCGACCATCCCATGGTCAAGATGGTTCTCTAGGGAAGCTCTGATTAAGTCCATAAATCGTCATTCCCGCGAAAGCGGGAATCCATTTTGACTCAATGAATCCACGCTTTAGGTCAAGGTGGATTCCCGCTCCCCGATTAAAGCATTCGAGGACAAGCTTCGCGGGAATGACGGACTT
>CAMAWC010000040.1 GCA_945861875.1 Bordetella parapertussis | reverse complement strand
GGGTAACGCCAGTCCTTGCCGAAGCTGCGGTGGGTGATGCGTATGCCCACCGGCGCCTGGCGGCGCTTGTATTCGTTGCGCTTGATCAACTCGACCACGCGCCTGACATCCTCGGCGCGAAAGCCGCGGGCGATGATTTCGGCCGGAGCCAGATCGTCTTCCATGAAGGCGGCCATCACCGGGTCGAGCACGTCGTAGGGTGGCAGGCTGTCCTGGTCCTTCTGGTCCGGCCGCAACTCGGCCGATGGCGCGCGCGTCAGGATGCGCTCGGGAATGTCGGCGTGCCTGGCGTTGCGCCAGCGGCAAAGCCGGTAGACCAGGGTTTTTGCGACGTCCTTGATCACGGCAAAACCGCCGGCCATGTCGCCATACAGCGTCGCGTAGCCGGTGGCCATCTCCGATTTATTGCCGGTGGTAAGCACGATCGATCCGAACTTGTTCGACAAGGCCATCAGGATGGTGCCGCGAATGCGCGCCTGCAGGTTTTCCTCGGCCGCATCCACCGCCCTGCCGGCGAATTCATGTTGCAGCGTGTCCAGAAAAGCCCCGAACACCGGCTGGATGGAGATTTCGTCGTAGCGCACACCGAGGTTTCTCACCAGCTCGCGTGAATCGGTGAGGCTGATGTCGGCCGTATAAGGCGAGGGCATCATCACCGCCCGTACCCGGTCCGCACCGAGCGCATCGCACGCCACCGCCAGCACGAGTGCCGAGTCTACCCCGCCCGACAGCCCGATAAGCGCGCCGGGAAAGCCGTTCTTGTTGACATAGTCGCGCACACCGAGGCATAGCGCACCATAGACCTCGGCCTCGGTCGAGAGCTCCGGCGCGATCTCACCGTGCTCTGGCACGCCGCCCTCAAAATGCACCAACCGCAGCGATTCCTCGAAACACGGCAGCTGGTGGGCGACCAGGCCCTTGGCGTCAAGCACAAACGAGGCGCCATCGAACACCAGTTCGTCCTGCCCGCCGACGAGGTTGCAGTAAACCAGCGGCATGCCGGTCTCGCGCACGCGCTCGCGCATCACGTCGTAGCGCGAGGCCTGCTTGCGCATGTGGTAGGGCGAGGCGTTGAGCACCAGCAACACCTGGGCGCCGGCTTCGCGCGCGCGCCGCGGCGCATCGGCCTCCCAGGCGTCGGCGCAGATGTTTATTCCGACCCGGGTTGGCACCGCCCCCGGCTTGATGGTGGCCGGGCCCTGCGCGCCCCAGGTGTCCTCACAGATATTCACGCCAAACTTCACACCCTTCATGCCGAAGACACAGGGTTCGTCGCCGGGCACGAAATAGCGCTCTTCATCAAACACGGTGTAATTGGGCAGTGCCTGCTTGCGGTAGGTCGTGAGCACCCGTCCGTCCTGCAGCACCGAGGCGGCGTTGTAGCGATTGCTCCCGGCCTGGTGCGGATGGCCCACCACAACCGATATTCCACTTACCCCTTTTGCCAGCGTTTGCAGCGCGGCCTCGCAATCGCGGTAAAAGCCGTCGCGCAACAGCAAGTCTTCGGGCGGATAACCGCACAACGACAACTCGGGCGTGAGCAACAGATCCGCTCCGGCTTCGCGCGCGCGCCGTGCAAAGTCAAGAATTTTTGCGCTGTTGCCGGAGAGATCGCCAACGACGCAGTCAATTTGCGCCAGCGCGATGGTTACCCGGTCAGCCGGGGTAGTTTGAGTGGACATGGGCAAATTATAACGCCCGCCTTGCCTCGCCCGCTGCATTGCCGAATAATGCAGCCTCAATGAATCTCAAATTCACGACTGGCCGCGACCTCAATCAACTCCAGGCCTTCCTTCTGGCCAGGCGGGAAGCACCGGGGAAATCGTCAAATACGAAAATCGTGGCGCAGTTGCATCGCGCCATCGGAATCGATTAGTTTTGGGCGACATTTCCCCCTCGGTCCGCATCCTGGACAGCCTCGCCGCGGTCGATACGGCGCAGTGGGACAGCCTCACCGGCGGGCACCCGTTTTTGTCGCATGCCTTCCTGCATGCCCTGCACGAAACCGGCTGCGCCAGCGAAGCGACCGGCTGGCTCCCACAGTATGTAACTCTCTGGGGAGATAACGAACTTGTCGGCGCGCTGCCGCTTTACCTCAAGACCCACTCCTACGGCGAATACGTTTTTGACTGGGCCTGGGCCGACGCCTACAACCGCCACGGCCTCGATTACTACCCCAAGCTGCTATCGGCCATTCCGTTCTCGCCGGTAAGCGGGCCGCGCCTGCTCGCCCCCGACGTGGCGACACGGCGCGCCCTGATCGAGGCCGCCCTCGCCCTCGCCCACCGTCTGTCTTCGCTGCACTGCCTGTTCCCGCCTGGGGATGAGGCGCTCGAATGGCAGGCGGCCGGCCTGATGCTGCGCCAAGGCGTGCAATTTCACTGGGAGAACCGCGGCTACCGCGATTTCGAGGACTTCCTCGCACAACTGTCGCACGACAAGCGGAAAAAAATCCGCCAGGAGCGGCGCCGCGTGCGCGAGGCGGGTGTCGTTCTGCATCGCCTGTGCGGCAGCGACATCACGCCGGAGCACTGGCGGTTTTTTACGCGCTGCTACAACCTCACCTACCGCGCCCACCATTCCACGCCCTACCTGAACCTGGCGTTTTTCGAGCGCCTCGGCGCTACCATGCCCGACAACGTGCTGCTAATCCTCGCCGAACGCGACGGCGCACCTCTGGCGGCCACTCTGAACATTTACTCCCGGGAGGCGCTCTACGGCCGTTATTGGGGCGCGATCGAACATGTACCGATGCTGCACTTCGAGACTTGCTATTACCAGGCGCTGGAGTTCTGCATCGAGCGCGGCATCAAGGTCTTCGAGGGGGGCGCACAGGGCGAGCACAAGCTGGCTCGCGGTTTCCTGCCGACCAAGACCTGGTCGGCGCACTGGCTGCAACATCCCAGTTTTGCCAATGCGGTGGAGGACTTCCTGGCGCGCGAAGCCAAGGGCATCAACCGCTATGTGGACGAGCTGAACGACCACACACCGTTCAAAAGCAGTGAATGAGTGAAGGGGTGAAAAGCGATGAAACCCTTCACTCATTCACTTTTCACTCCTTCACTGCTTAAAACATCGGCTTTTTCTTCGCCTTGTTGAAGCGCGTGATGCCTGAAGTGATTTCTTTTTTCGCCGCCAGCGGGCCGGCCCAGCCCTTGACCTTCACCCACTTGCCTTTTTCCAGGTCCTTGTAGTGCTCGAAAAAATGCCTGATCTGCGCCAGGCGCTCGGGCTGAAGGTCCTCGGGTTTTTTCCAGTGCCGGTAAATCGGCAGGATGCGCTCGATTGGCACGGCCAGCAGTTTGGCGTCCGGTCCCGCCTCGTCTTCCATTTTAAGCACACCGATGGGCCGGCAGCGGATCACCGCCCCGGCGGTGACCGGGAAGGGCGTGATAACCAGCACGTCGACCGGGTCGCCATCGAGTGACAAGGTATGGGGAATGTAGCCGTAATTACACGGGTAGTGCATCGACGTCATCATGAAACGGTCGACGAACAGCGCCCCGGTCCCCTTATCGACCTCGTACTTGATCGGGTCGGCATTCATCGGGATTTCGATGATGACATTGAAGTCATCCGGAACATGCAGGCCGGAAGTTACGCGATCGAGGTTCATGGACTAATTACGGGAAATGAAAACGGGATCAAAAAACGGCCTCCGTGTCAGGCCTTGCGAATGCCCCCGAGCAAGGCTGCAACCTGGCGTACCGGACGCGTGCCAGCGCGGGGGGTATCTGGACGGGAGTCGGACTCGGGCGCGGCAACCACAGGCTTGGACTCATAAGGCTTGCTGAACAACGGGTCCTGCGGCTTGCTTGCCGGACGCGGGGCAGATGGCGGGCGTTCGCTTGTCCGGGAACGCTCGCCACGTTCCGGGCGGGCATGACGTTCGGGGGACTCGGATCGGGTCAGGCTCGGACGATCAGGGCGGCCACGACCGCCCTCAGCGCCACGTCCGCGCGAGTACGACGGGACGTCACCCGCATTGGGCTCGAAGCCCGGCACCAGGCTTTGCGGTATCGCCAGCTTGATGATTTTTTCAATGGCGCCAAGGCGCTCGTGCTCCTCGGCGCAAACCAGCGAAATCGCCTCGCCGGTGGACCCGGCGCGGCCGGTGCGGCCGATGCGGTGCACATAGTCCTCGGGCACGCTGGGCAGTTCAAAATTGACGACATAGGGCAGCTCCACAATGTCGAGGCCGCGCGCCGCCACATCAGTGGCCACCAGAACACCGACCTTGCCGGTCTTGAATTCCTCCAGCGCCTGCATCCGTTCGCTTTGCGTCTTGTCGCCGTGGATCGCCGCGGCGTGCACGCCTTCGTGGTTGAGCTGGTAGGCGAGGCGGTTGGTGCCAAGGCGCGTGCCGCAAAACACCAGCACCTGGTTGAGCTTGCGCGATTTGATCAGGTGCACCAGCAATTCACGCTTTTTCTCGCGCGCCACCGGGTGGACGATGTGGGTCACCAGTTCGGTGACGGCATTGCGACGTGATACTTCAATCAGCACCGGCGCATTGAGCATGGCGTCGGCGAGTTTCTTGATTTCATCGGAAAAGGTCGCCGAGAACAGCAGGCCCTGGCGCTGCTTGGGCAGCAGGGCGATGATGCGCTTCACATCCGGGATGAATCCCATGTCGAGCATGCGGTCGGCCTCATCGAGCACCAGCACCTCGACCTGCGTCAGGTTGATGGTGCGCTGCTGCACATGGTCGAGCAGGCGGCCGGGTGTAGCGACGACGATCTCAACACCGCTTCGCAGCGCCTGGGTCTGCGGATCCATGTTGACGCCGCCGAATATCTGCACGCTTTTCAGCGGCAGGTATTTACCGTAAGTCTTGACGCTCTCCTCCACCTGGGCCGCCAGTTCCCGCGTAGGCGCAAGAATGAGCGCGCGCACCGGGTGGCGCGCCGGCGAAGCCGAACTGTTGGCGTGGCGTGCGAGGCGTTGCAGGATGGGCAGGGTGAACCCGGCGGTCTTGCCGGTGCCGGTCTGTGCACCGCCCATCATGTCGCGGCCGGACAGGATGATGGGGATGGCCTGCGCCTGGATCGGCGTGGGCGTGGTGTAACCGTTCTCCTTAACCGCCCGCAGCAACTCGGGCAGCAGGCCTAACTCGTCAAAAGACGTGACTTGCGGGGTGTCGCTCATACGCTCCTAGGGAACACGAATGCAAGCAAGGCTTTGCGCCACTTGCACAAACGAGGCCGATAGTATATCAGACACCCCCCTGTTTAGCCCCCTTATGCCCTCTGGGAACGCGCACGAATGCACATTCCGGGCCGGATTCGCCGCACTGCCCGGCATTCGGCGTGATTCCGCCCTTATAATGCCGCCCTTTTGCCCGAACTCCTCCTGCTTTGATCACACTGCGCAAACTCACCCTGCAACGCGGCGTCAAGGTGCTGCTGCACCAGGTCGACCTGATGGTCTACGCCGGCATGCGCATTGGCCTTGTCGGCGCAAACGGCTGCGGCAAATCCAGCCTGTTCGCGCTGATGCTCGGCGAGTTGCACTCCGAAGGCGGCGACCTTGATATGCAGGCCGGGCTGACCATCGCCCACGTCGCCCAGGAAGTACCCTCCACCACGCAGGCGGCGATCGAGTACGTCACCGACGGCGACGCGGCGCTGCGCGCCATCGAAGCGGCCATCGCCGCAGCCGAAGCGAGCGGTGACGGCGAACGCCTTGCACTCGAACATGAGCACTATGACCACGCCCAGGGCTATACCGCCAGCAGCCGTGCCGCGGCGCTGATGCACGGCCTGGGCTTTTCCGCCGGCCAGCAACAGACGCCGGTGGCCGAATTCTCCGGCGGCTGGCGCATGCGCCTGAACCTGGCGCGCGCGCTGATGTGCCGCTCCGACGTGCTGCTGCTCGACGAGCCGACCAACCACCTCGACCTGGATGCCGTCATCTGGCTGGAGAACTGGCTGCGCAACTACCGCGGCACGCTGTTCCTCATTTCGCACGACCGCGAGTTCCTCGACGCCTCGGTGGGCGCCATCGTTTACGTCGAGCAAAAAAAGCTCAAGCTCTACACTGGCAATTACTCCGATTTCGAGGTGCAGTACGCCGCGCAACTGGCCAACCAGCAGGCGGCCTACCAGAAGCAGCAGCGCGAAATCGCTCATCTGCATTCCTACGTGGAACGCTTTCGCGCCAAGGCGACCAAGGCGCGCCAGGCGCAAAGCCGCATGAAGGCCCTCGCGCGCATGGAAGTCATCGCCCCGGCCCACGTTGACACCCCCTTCACCTTCCGCTTTGCCGAGATCCGCAGCAGCCCCAACCCGCTGCTCGCGCTCGACGATGTGGTGGCCGGCTACGGCAGCAAGGTGGTGCTGGGCAGCACCACGCTGTCCATCCCCGAGGGCGCGCGCATCGGCCTCCTCGGCGCCAATGGCGCCGGCAAGTCCACGCTGATCCAGACCCTCGCCGGCATGCTCGCGCCTCTTGAGGGAACGCGGCGCGAGGGTAAAAACCTAAGGATCGGCTACTTCGCCCAGCACCAGTTGGAGGCGCTGCGCAACGACGAGAGCCCGCTGCGCCACCTGATGCGCCTGGAACCGCGGGCGCGCGAGCAGGACTTGCGTGATTTTCTCGGCAGTTTTGATTTTCGCGGCGACATGGTCACCGGCACGGTCGAGCATTTCTCCGGCGGCGAGCGCGCTCGACTCGCCCTGGCGATCATCGTGCGCCAGCAACCCAACCTGCTGCTGCTGGATGAGCCGACCAACCACCTTGACCTCGACATGCGCCACGCGCTGACCCTGGCCCTGTCCGAGTACGAAGGCGGATTGGTACTCGTTTCACACGACCGCCACCTCATCCGCACCACCACGGACACGCTGATGCTGGTCGCCGGCGGCGGTGTGCAGCCCTTTGACGGCGACCTCGAGGACTATCGCGACTGGCTCACCGCCGAGCGCGCCGGTCAGAAGGCCGGCGGTGCCGGACCGTCGAACAACCCGAACCGGCGCGACCAGCGCCGCAGCGAAGCGGCGGCGCGCAACGCATCGTCGGCCACGAAAAAAAACCTGCTGCGCAAAGTCGAGGCAGTGGAAAAACGCCTGGCACAACTCAACGCCGAAAAAATTCGTCATGCCGCACTGCTGTCCAGCGACGGCTTTTACACTGTTAACGCTAGCGAGGACCGCGACAAAGTGCAGGCCGCGGTGTTCGAGGCAGCGCGTGTTGACGGCGCGCTGCAGCAAGCCGAAGGCGAATGGCTGGTACTGCACGAGGAGCTGGAAAAAACCGGGGCAGGGACAGGGACAGACCCCGACCTATAGCGCACATCGGCTGGAAAGCCGCGCCAGACGGGCGTTTCCAGCCATTATGCCCCGGCTGGAGCGGGAGAGAAAACCCGGCCTGACTGCTAAGCCGGTAACGGACGAACCCTGACGCTAGTTAAGCAGCTTTGGCGCGCCTTCATCACCCACCGACCCAAGTCCGGTCGGCAGCACCAGCGGCAGGTCCCACTCCGCCTTCGCAACCGCGTCCTGCAGCAGCCGCGTAATGCCGTGCAACAGCCTGTAATCGAGGCCTAGGTTGAGGCCCTGCCCTTCACGCGGCAGCAAGGTCAGCACGTTCTGACCTTCGGGCGAGCGGCTGTTGTTCATGCGTGCCACCAGTATCGGCTCGGCGCCCAGCGGGTAAGTCGCAGCGCCTTCCTTGTAGGGCGTGGCGAAGTCGGCCTGTGCCAGCGCCTTTTCATGCTCCATGCCGAGCAAGGCCTTGCGCGCCTCTGGCGCCGCCTGCGTGGCGATGGCCGGCGCAGTCTCGGCCATCTTGATCAGGATGGGCCAGAGCAGCCTGACGCAGCGTCGCGTCAGCCACAGGCGCAGTTCTGCGCCATCGCTGGTGGCAAAGCGCGCCAGCAGGCGGTCCTGCTCGGCGTTAAATTCGATTTTTACCTGCCGGATGTTCATGTTGGAAATTCTAACCGTGTTTCATCCGCGCCATCATCCACGTGGGCGCCGACAAAATAAAAAAGCGGGCAAGCCCGCTTTTTTATTTTGCCCAAACCGCCTGGCTTTGCTGCTGCAGGCTTACTTGGCTTCCTTTTCCATGAGTTTGTCCACGAGGCCGGCGGGTACTTCGGCGTAGTGGGCGAATTCCATGGTGAAGGTGCCGCGACCGCTGGTGGTGGAGCGCAGGAAGTTGATGTAACCGAACATCTCGGCCAGCGGCACAAAACCCTGGACAAAGGCCGAGGGACCCTTCTGGCCCTGGTCGGTAACCTGGCCGCGTCGGCGGTTGATGTCACCGATGATGTCACCAAGGTATTCCGCCTCGGTCACCACTTCGACGCCCATCACCGGTTCGAGGAGCTTGGGCTTGCCCATCCTGTGCGCTTCGCGAAAGCAGCTGCGGCCGGCGATTTCAAAGGCTAATGCCGAGGAGTCGACGTCGTGGAACTTGCCGTCAAGCAGGCGCGCCTTGAAGTCGACGACTTCGTAGCCGGCGATCTGGCCCTTCTTGCTCTCGGTGCGGATGGCATGCTCGACCGCGGGGATGTATTCGCGCGGAATACGGCCGCCGGTGACCTCATCCGAGAAATGCACGCCCTCGCCCGCAGCGAGGGGCTCGAACACCATTTTCACCTCGGCGAACTGGCCCGAACCGCCCGATTGCTTCTTGTGCGTGTAGATATGCTCGACAATCTTGCCGAAGGCTTCGCGGAAACTGACCTTGGGCTTGCCCATCACCGCCTCGACGCCAAGCTCCGTGCGCATGCGGTCGATGGTGATTTCAAGGTGCAACTCGCCCATGCCGCGCAACACCGTCTGGCCGGTCTCCTGGTCGACGTTAAGGCGCAACGACGGATCGGCCTTGACCATCTTGTAGATCGCCGTGGACATCTTGTCGATGTCGGCGCGCGTCTTGGGTTCGACCGACACGCTGATGACCGGGTCGGGGAAGCGCATGCGCTCGAGCAGAACCGGATGGTCCGGATCGCACAAAGAGTCACCGGTCTCGGTGTCCTTCATCGACACGAAGGCGCAGATGTCGCCGGCGCGCGCTTCATCGATGTCCTTGGTGACGTTGGCCTGCACCTCGACAATGCGGCCGATACGCTCTTTTTTGCTGCGCGTGACGTTGTAAAGGTTGTCGCCCTTCTTGATCACGCCCGAATAAATACGCACAAAGGTGAGCGTGCCGAACTGGTCGTTGATGACCTTGAACGCCAGGGCGCGTGCCGGGGCGTCGTCCGTGACTTCCTGCACGCCAACCGATTTGCCGTCCTCGTCCACAAGCGTGATGCCACCATTCTCGCCAGGGTAGGGCATGTAGTCGATCACGCCGTCAAGCAGCTGTTGTACGCCCTTGTTCTTGAACGACGAACCGCAAAAAATCGGCATCAACTGGCCGCTGACCACACCCTTGCGGATGCAAGCCTTGAGCACGGCCGGGTCGAATTTGTCATTTTCGACAAACTCCATGAAGGCGTCGTCATCGAGGGCCAGCGCCGATTCGAGCATTTCCTTGCGCAGCGCCGGAACGCGGTCTATCCAGTCGTTGTCGGCGGTGGCGGTAAACTTGAAACGCTCCTTGAGCTTGTCCAGGGGCACCGTCTCCCACACGCTGTCCTTGTCTTCCGAGGCCCAGACATAGCCCACGCCGGCCACCAGGTCGACCATGCCGACGAACTCGTCGTGACTGCCGATCGGGATCTGGCACAGCAGGATATTGGCGCCCAGGCGCTCCCTGATGCCCTTGACGCAGTGGGCAAAGTTGGCGCCCATGCGGTCCATCTTGTTGATGTAGCACATACGCGGGACGTTGTACTGGTTGGCGAGGCGCCAGTTGGTCTCGGTCTGCGGTTCCACGCCGGCCACGCCGTCAAACACCACCACCGCGCCGTCGAGCACGCGCAGCGAGCGGTTCACCTCGATGGTGAAATCGACGTGCCCGGGGGTGTCGATGATGTTGATCTGGTAGCCCTTCCACTCGGTCGAGACGGCGGCGCTCTGGATGGTGATGCCGCGCTTGCGTTCCTGCTCGAGGTAGTCGGTGGTGGTGCTGCTCTTGCCGTCCTTGGTGTCATGCACGTCGATGATCTGGTGCTTCTTGCCGGTGTAGTAGAGCACGCGCTCGGTGGTTGTCGTTTTGCCCGCGTCAATGTGCGCGATGATGCCGATGTTGCGGTAGAACTTGAGCTCTTTCTGCCTGGCCATGATTGTTGCCCTAAAAAATAAAAAGTTATATCCCTCAGAGACTTAAGGCCTCCGAAGCGTCCGTAATTGCGTTGGGGAACTCGTATTCAGCCGTTGCGGCGCGCTGCCTGTTCGCCGTAGCGGCCTGGGACACGCCGCATCGAATGTCCTGATGCCGGCCGCGTTTTTCCCGGATGTCGCCCGAATGTTCCTTGCGGAGCGGCATTTTACTTCAACTAGGTTTTAAATTCAGGACTTTAAGCATCCACTGGCGGCGTCGGGGACGGCAGCCCGGCGGCGGCGCTGCCGCCCGGGGTGAGCGGCTGGAAAGCCCCGACTGGCGGCCGTTTCCAGCCATATGCCCCTTTCCGGCACCGGCCGGGCGCCGGGTCGCGCCTAGGTCCAGCGGTCGGCCGGGTAACCGGGCGCACCGATCCGGCTCATCGCCGCCTGGAAAATCTGCCTTCCCCACTTGAATTCCTTGTACAGCACGACAAAACGCCACAGGTCGCGCAGCACCAGCCGGCGCTCGCGCCAGGACAGTTTCATCAATGCTGCGGGAAAGTCGGCTTCGTGCGGTTTGTCAAAGGCGATTTTCAGCGGGTTCCACTGGTCGGTGGTGCGTTTGACCTCGGAGGCGATCATCTTGCGGTACATCTCCTGCACCGGGCGCTTGCGCAGGCGCGCCTCGACAATGGCCTCGCCGGAGATGGCACCCGAGTGCAACGCGCAACTCATGCCCTCGCCTATCATGTTGAGGAATCCCGCCGCCTGCCCGGTGACCAGCACATTGCCCTTGCCAAACACGTAACGGTTGATCAGCGAGGGGCCGAAATTCTCGGCGCAGCCCTCGTGGGTGGTGTGTGGATCGAGTTTGACGCCGTGCTTTTCCTCGAAGTAGCGCACCACATTTTTATGCCGCGCATCGAAGTTGTCGCCGCTCTTGAAGCCAACGCCGACGATTTGCTGGCCGTCGCGGGCATGGCTCCAGGTGTAGTGCCCCAGATACGGATGGAACCAGAAGTGGAAATAATCCTGGTCAAGCGGGCACGCGATGATGTTGTGGAATTTTTGCCCGACAAAAAACCACGGGATCTGCTTCGGGTAATCCGGATAGAGCGCGCGGATCACCGGCGAACTGGGGCCGTCGGCGCCGATCACATGGCGGGCGCGGTAGGTCAGGTCTTCGCCGTCCTTGCGCGCCCTGACCGTAATGTAGTCGCCGTTATCCTCCAAGCCGATGAAGGACGTCTTGTCGTGCACCTCGGCGCCGCTCCTCTGGATGGCCCAGTGGTCGGAATACTTGCGATGCAGGTGGGGCGTGGTGCCGCCGAAAAAATCCATGCTCATCGACACCATGCTGGGGAAGTGAAACGTCACGCCGCGGCAGGAGGTCGGCTCGTGCAACACCTCGCGCGGCAACGGCCCGAAGTTCTCGATGAGGAATCGATGGCCGCGCGGCGACAGGATGCCGCTGCAGATCTTGTGACGCGGCAATTCCTGGCGCTCGAGAATAATCGTGTCGAGGCCAGCGTCGACCGTGCGCTTGGCCGCCGCCGCCGCGGCAAGGCTGGCACCGACAATGATGACATCTGCTGTTCGCATGCTGTTCAAATGGTTTCCCGGTTCAACTCATCCCTACCTGGGTGACGTACACCACCGGCTTGTCGGTGACAGACCTGAACGCGACCAAATCGTTCAGATCCTCGACCACGATGCGCGCAAATTCCCGCCCCTCCAGTATCCAGCGCGCCTGGTCGGCAGGATCGACGCGGTTGCGACCGGCGCGCTGCGGCAGGCTGTTGGCGGTGGTCGGAATGGCCAGACGCTGCATGTCCAGGTTCATGCTGCAGCCGCTGTCCTGGCGCAGCCGGTCGTAATGCCCGACCAGGCGCTCGCGGTCGGCATGGTAGGCACGCGGCTCGATGACATAAAAATCATCGCGCCTCAGCCCGGTGCGCACCGTGCGGGTACGGCTTACCGCCTCACCAAAACCCTCCACCCGGACACCGGGCAGCCAGCCGCGCAAGGCACGCAACAACAGGCCGTCGGCCACGACCGCGCGCCGCGCGCTGCGCAAGGGAACAAGAAATTCTTCCAGACGCGATGGCGTGATGGCTTCGCCCGACTCCAGGGCGAGCACGAGGTCCGCACCATTGTCCGCAACCACGGCAAGGCCGCCAAGCAGCGCCACCGCCTGCGCCAGCAAGTCCGCCTCAACGGCGAGCGCCGCGTCGGGCAACAAGCATTCAACGACGCTCGCGTCAGACGCAATACGAGCTTGCCCGGACTTCGTCGTTCCCGCAGAAGCGGGAACCCATTTTGACTCTACCGCAGCATGCCCAAGGTCAAGGTGGATTCCCGCTTCCGCGGGAATGACGGACTGGTTACCTGGCAGCTTCGACGACATTGCCACGCGCAAGCCGGTAATCATGTCGACAAGAGCGATGTCCTCCGGGCAGGCAGGTTCGCACGCGCCGCACAGCGTGCACGACGCCATGGCATCGGCGAGTTCGTCAACACTGGCGCCATGCTGCAGCGCCTTGGCACGACCGTGCGGCGTAAAGCGGATGTCATGGGTGGCGCGCCACACCGGGCAGGCAAGCAGGCACAGACTGCAGCCGGTGCAGGCCTCGAAGCCACGGGATTTTATTGCAGGCGTCAAAACGTAGAAACTTCGAAAATTGCGTCGGCAATGAAAAACGCCATCATTCCCGCGTAGGCGGGAATCCAGCAACGTTCGCCAAAAGCCACTGGATCCCCGCTTTTGCGGGGACGACGATGCAAGTGTTTGTACGGAGCCATTCTCAGAAAATCACGTTGCGGTTGAGGATCATCGCCGGGTCGGCCTTGCGTTTCATCGCCAGGTGCCGTTCCACCAACGCATCGCCAAATATTCGGCGGATATAGCCTTTCATCATGCCGCCGAAACGATAGTAACTCGCACCGATGTCGACGCCGATGTCGTAGATCTCGTTCTTGAACGATTGCAGCGTGTCGCGGCTGAAGACATCATTGCCTATCATCGGCTCGAATTCGCAGCCGTAGGCGCGGCCGCACGCGTCGGGCGGTATGCAGCTCATTTCATAGTGGGGGCGATGTTCCTCGCGCAGCTTGATGCCGACGCAATAGAGCGTGTAATAACGGAAATACTTGCGGCAAACGGCGTTGCCGCGTTCCACCGCTTCGATGAATTTGCCCTCCGAGGTGGCGAGGTCGGGAATGACCACCTGGCGGCCGCCCCAGTATTTCCACACTGCACGCGAAAACACCACCGTGCGGTCCGACATTTTGCCCTCGCGCACATGTTCGGGCCGCCGGAATTCCGGAAAAAGCTGGCTTTTGCGCTTTTTCAGCCACAAAGCTTCGCGCATGCGCCAGGGGCGCAGCGCATAGAAGGCGATCATGCGCGGCGTGAACGCCGCCTCGCCGTAACCGCGCAAACGCCCCTTCCAGGCCGCCATGAACGCCGCCTCGCGCTCATCCGAGTCAAAGGCCACCAGCAGGTTCACCACCGTGTCCATCATGGTGAGGATGCCCGAATAGTCGGAGGCGTCATTGCGGTCAAGCAACTGCAAGTCCTCAATGGCGATGGAGAGCGAGGTGTAATAAAAATAGTGCATGCGCAGCGGCGTATAGGGACGGATGCGCAGCGTCGCCTCGGTTATCACGCCAAACTGGCCGTAGCCGAGAATGACGCGCTGGAAAAGCTCCGCGTTAAGCGTATCCGAGCATTCGACGATCTCGCCGGTGGGGGTCACCACCTGCAGCGCCAGCGCCTGGTCGGCGCTGCAACCGAGGCGCGCCGAATTGACATCGATGCCGCCGACGTTGATCGAGCCGCCTACCGACGAGGTCAGGTTGAGCGGCGCCGACAAATAATCCATGCCGTGACGGCGCAGCGTCTCGGCCAGGCTGTGCCAGAAAATGCCCGTCTGGGTGCGCACAGTGAGCGCCGCCTTGTCCACGGCCAAAACCTTGCTCATGCCGGTCATGTCGAGCAGCACACCGCCAAAAGCCACCGACTCACCCTCGGTGGTAAGGCCGCCGCCTCGCACGGTGACCGGCACATGGTGGACTTGCGCCGCCTTGAGCAAGGCTGCGATTTGCTGCGCGCTGCGCGCAATCACCACGCCGTGGGGCATGCCGTAGGCCATGCCGCCCGCGTCCGAGCAAAAAGTGCCGCCGACCGGCTGCTGTTCGAGGCACTCCACGCCCGCAGCACGCAAGGCTTCGGCGAACACGGGCCAGCTGCCGCCCTCCCAGCGCTTGGGATTGGTCTGCTGGCGGCGGATGCCGACCAGCGCGTCCGGCGCGACCTGGTCGGGCGGCATGTCGCCCGGTTGAATGACCGGCAGTTCCAACAAATCGCGTTTCAAGGCCGGGCTCCCGCAAGATCAAGGCGCCCATTATATCGGCCGGCCCCGACAAAGGATGCCTCCCGACCGGCTATCGCAAAACTTTCATGTCGCGGCTAGGCGCGCTGCACCGTACCGCCACGCGCCGAGAACCCCGAAACCGAAGGAAAACTGATCTGGCTGCCCTCGGTCTTGAGGTAATCAAAAAACGCCTGCGCCACCACCGACAGGCGCTTGCCCGCCGGATGGACGATGTACCAGTGGCGGCGGATGGGCAGTCCCTCCACGTCCAGCGCCACCAGCGAGCGCGGGGCGGCGTCCGGGCCAAGGGCGTGCAGCGACAGGAATGACAGGCCCAGCCCCCCGGCCACCGCCTGCTTGATCGCCTCGTTGCTGCCCAGTTCCATCTTGATGTCCAGGCGCAGGCCGCGCTCGCGCAAGAAGCGGTCCGCGGCAAGCCTTGTACCCGAGCCTTTTTCGCGCATCAGGAAGGGCTGGCCAGCAAGCCTGGCCAGCGCGATGCGGCGCCGCCCCGCCAGCGCATGGCCGCGCGGGGCGATGATGACCAGCGGATTCTCGGCGAACGGGTGGCTCACAATGTCCATGCCGCGCGGCGGCACGCCCATGATGGTCAGGTCATCCTCATTGCGCGCCAGCCTCTCGATGATGGCGCTGCGGTTGCCCACCTCCATCGCCACATCCACGCCCGGGTGGGCCCGGCAGAACGGCCCGAGCAGGCGCGGCACGACGTATTTGGCGGTGGTCACCGCGGCAATGCGCAGCCGGCCCTGCTTGAGCCCCTTCAGGTCGGCGACCTGCATTTCCAGGCGCGCCCAGGCGTCGAACATTTCGGCACAGGTGGCGCGCAGGGCCCGGCCGGCGTCGGTGAGATAGATCTGCTTGCCGATTTGCTCGAATAGCGGCAGGCCCACGGTTTCGGCAAGCTGCTTGACCTGCATCGATACGGTCGGCTGCGCCAGGTGCAGCTCGGTGGCGGCGCGGCCAAAACCGGAATGCCGTGCCACGGCATCAAACACATGCAACTGGCGCATGGTCGCCGGCAGCCTGCGGACGGGCTTTGTACTCATAGAGTAATACCTATCCTTTTATCTATTAAATATCATTTTACTCTATTGTTTAGCTCCCCTACCATGCCGTCATTTCAAGCCACACCACAGCCGCGCACCACAACCGACATGTCCGCACTCTCCAGCCTGCTCACCCCCGCCGTAATGTTCTTCGCCCTGGGCGCCGGCGCGCAGGTGCTGCGCTCCGACCTGAAGTTCCCGCCTGAACTGGTCAAGGCCCTTTCCATTTACCTGCTGGTGGGTATCGGCCTGCACGGCGGCGCCGAACTGGCGCACGCCAGCCTCGGCACCGCCGTACAAGCCGTGCTCGCGGCGCTGGTCTTGGGCGTGGCGCTGCCGCTGGTTGCCTACGCGATACTCGTCAAACTCGGCCGGCTGGGGAAACTTGACGCCGCGGCCATCGCCGCGCATTACGGCTCGGTCAGCGCCGGCACCTTCCTCGCCGCGTCGGCCTACCTGCTGGCGCGCGACGTCCCCTACGAGGGCTATCCGGTGATCATGCTGGCCATCATGGAAACACCGGCGATTATCATCGGCCTGGTGCTGGCGCAGGCGGCAAGGCACGACTACGCCGGCGGATCGGCAAAAGGTGCGGGCCTGCTCAACATGCTGGCCGGCGCGGCGCGCCACGGCAGCATCGTACTGCTGCTGGGCAGCATGCTGATCGGCGCGCTCGCGGCGCCCAAGGCCCTGGCCGCGATCATGCCCTTCTACGAAACGATTTTCCTTGGCGCGCTGTGCCTGTACCTGCTCGAACTGGGCATGGTCGCCGCGCAACGCCTCGGCGAATTCAGGCGCATGGGCTGGTTTCTCGGCGCCTTCGGAATTTTCATGCCCTTGATCGGCGGCGCCTGCGGCCTTGCCGTGGGCCATTACTGGCTCGGCTTTGGCGCCGGCGGCACCACGCTGGTGGCGGTGCTGGGCGCCAGCGCCTCCTACATTGCGGTACCACCGGCGATGCGCATGGCCATTCCTGAAGCCAACCCGTCGTTCTACCTGACGCTGTCGCTGGGCATCACTTTTCCCTTTAACGTCGTGATCGGCATCCCGCTTTATCACGCCATCGCAGAAAGGCTGGCTGCATGAGTTCCACCCCCGTCAAAGTCGGCGTCGTCATGGGCAGTTCCAGCGACTGGGGGGTGATGCAGCACGCCGCCCTCGCGCTGCAATCGTTGGGCGTCGCGCACGAGGCGCGCGTGGTATCGGCGCACCGCACACCCGAACTGCTGTTCGAATACGCCAAGAGCGCCGCCGGCCGCGGCCTGCACTGCATCATCGCCGGCGCCGGCGGCGCGGCACACCTGCCGGGCATGCTCGCCGCCATCACCACCCTGCCGGTGCTCGGCGTGCCGGTGCCTTCGCGCCACCTCAAGGGCATGGACTCGCTGCTGTCCATCGTGCAAATGCCGCGCGGCATACCGACGGCAAGCTTCGCCATTGGGGAAGCCGGTGCCGCCAACGCCGGCTTGTTCGCCGCGGCAATGCTGGCGCTTCACGATGCGGCCCTTGCCGGCCGGCTGGCGGCGTTTCGCAAGGAACAAACGGCAAAGGCCGCGGCCATGACCCTGCCGCCACTGCCATGATCGCACCGGGCGCCTGGCTGGGCGTGCTGGGCGGCGGCCAACTCGGGCGCATGTTCGCCATGGCCGCGCACGAACTGGGCTATCGCGTCATGGTGCTGGACCCGGACCCCGAGGGCGGCGCCGGCGCGGCCGCAGACCGCCACCTGTGCGCCCCCCTCGATGACCCGGCGGCGCTCGATGAAATGGCGCGCGTCTGCGCCGCAGTCACGGTGGAAACGGAGAATGCACCCACCGCCGCACTGGAGCGCCTGGCGCGCAGCGTGGTGGTCAGCCCTTCGGCGCACTGCGTCGCCATCGCGCAGGATCGCATTCGCGAAAAACAGTTCATTTCCAGCCTCGGTCTCGCGCCTGCGCCCTACGTGGCGGTGCACTCGGAGGCCGACCTGCAACAGGCGCAGGTCGCCGGCCTGCTGCCCGGCGTGCTCAAGCTGAGCCGCTTCGGTTACGACGGCAAGGGGCAGGCGCGCGTGGCCACGGCCGAGGAGGCGCGCTCCGCCTTTGCAAGCATGGGTGGCGCTCCCTGCGTGCTCGAACGCCGCATCAAACTGCGTATGGAAATCTCGGTGGTGCTGGCGCGCGACGCCGAGGGTCGCATCACGCTGTGGCCGGTGGCCGAGAACCAGCACAAGGACGGCATCCTCGATCAGTCGATTGTTCCGGCGCGCATCGCACCGGAACTGGCCGCACGGGCGGGCGATGCGGCGCTGAATATCGCGCGCGCCCTCGATTACCGCGGTGTCCTGTGCGTGGAGTTTTTTATCGACGAACAGGGCGCCCTGCTGGTCAACGAGTTTGCGCCGCGCCCGCACAACAGCGGCCACAGCACGCTCGATGCCTCCCGCACCTCGCAGTTCGAGCAACAGGTGCGCGTGCTCGCCGGCCTGCCGCTGGGCGACACCCGCACCCATTCCCCGGCGGTGATGCAAAACCTGCTCGGCGAGCTGTGGGCCGGGGGGACGCCGCAATGGCCGGCGCTGCTGGCCGCGCCCGGCGCCAAGCTGCACCTCTATGGCAAGGCCGAGGCGCGACAAGGCCGCAAAATGGGCCACTACACCTGTCTTGGCGCGAGCATTGAAGCAGCGCTCGCCGCCTCGGAGCGCATTCGCGACGCATTGCCCGCCGCCGCCTTTCCAGCCTAGCTCCCGACCCGCCCTTCTGCTGTAATACGGCCGGACGGCGGATGCGGGAGTCGAAATGATTGTTGTCGTAATGGGCGTAACGGGCTGTGGCAAGACCACCGTGGGCGCGATGCTCGCGGGCGCCTGCGGCTGGGAATTTCTCGATGCCGATGACTTTCATCCGCCCGAGAACGTGGCCAAAATGCGCCGCGGCGAAGCGCTGACCGACGATGACCGTCGGCCCTGGCTGGACAGCCTGGGCGGGCTGCTTGCCCAAAGCGCACAACAGGGAAAAAGCGTGGTGCTCGCCTGCTCCGCGTTGAAACAGGCTTATCGCGAGCGCCTTGAGGCGCGCTGTCCCGGCTTGCGCTTTGCCTTTCTTGCCGGCGAAAAGGAAATCATCCGCAGCCGCCTGCTTTCCCGCCAGGGGCACTACATGAATCCGGCCCTGCTCGACTCACAGTTCGCCATTCTCGAAGCACCCGCTGACGCCATCGGGCTCGATGTTGCGGATGACCCGTCCGAACTGGTGCGCCAACTGCGGCTGGCGCTGGCGGCCTAGACGTCCGCCCGTCCGGTCCGGATGTTGAGAAAATTCGCGCTATGCGCATTGCCCGCGCGCAACAGGGTGATGAATTTTTCCAACGGCAGGTTGGCGTGCACGCCCTTGAGAATTTTCGCGCGCTTGCGCAGGGTCTCCCAGGCCACGCGCGTGTCGCCGCCGCGAAAGGCGAAAACGATCATGTTGACGTTGTCGGCGGCATGCATGCACACCACGCGGTCGTTGAACACCGCGACTATGCGTGCGCGGTATAGCGCAAGCTTGGGGTCTTCGGCCATGAAGTTCACCACCAGCATGCCGTCCGACGCCAGCGCGTCAAAGGCATTCTGGTAGAACGCCGCGGTGCACAGCGGTTTCGCCTGCGCGCCGTCGTCAAAACCGTCCAGCAGCAGCACGTCGACGCCCGCGGCCTGTTCCCGCACATACTTCGCCCCATCCTGCACCACCACTCGCAAGCAATCGTCATCCTCTGGCAGGCCAAAAAAGCTGCGTGCCGCGGCCACGACTTTTGCGCTTATTTCGACCACCGTCATGCGTGTCCGGGGCAGCGTGCTGCGCACATACTTCGCAATCGAGCCGCCGCCAAGACCTATCATCAGGATATCGCGCGGCTCCGGCCGAAACAGCAGGCAGGCCATCATCGCCTGTGTGTAGTGCAGTTCGAGCTTGTCCGGAGCCGACAGGCGCATTGCGCTTTGTATGGCGTCCCCGCCAAGATGCAGCGTGCGCACGCCACCCGCCTCGCTGACCTCCACGCTCCCTCCGCCCAGCCACTTGCGCAGCAACTTCATGCCTCGACCGCAGCGCGCTGCGTATAGAATAGTCGCGCGATCAATGCGTCAATGAATTCCAAAAGGTCGATTGCCATCGTGTCCTGCACCAAACGCTGCCTGTTGTTTGTCTTGTCTGCCTTCATCGCCCTTGCCACCTTGGGTGCCGTGAGCCTGTATTTTGCCGCACGCTGGCTCAATAACGCCGACGCGCCGCAAAAGGCCGACGCCATCGTGGTGCTCGCCGGTGACCTGACCCGCGCCTTTGAGGCGGCGCAACTATACCGCGACGGCTACGCGCCCAGAGTGTATCTCAGCGCGGCGGTGCGCGACCCTTCGTTGCTGCTGCTCGATCGCGAAGGTGTGGTGTTTCCCAGACTAGAAGAGGTTACGCTGCAGATCCTGCTGCAAAAAGGCGTTCCGTCTGACGCCATCCGCTGGCTGGCAAAAGACATGATGAGTACCGCCACCGAGGCGGCCGCGACACGCGCGGTCGTGGATCGCGGCGAACGGCGCATCCTGGTCATCACCTCGCCTTATCACACACGGCGCACCGGCATCATTTTCCGCAACGCCCTGCCCGGCGCCGACGTGCGCGTCGTGGCATCGCGCTACGAGGAATTCCCCGAACATTGGTGGCGTGAGCAACTTGCCGCGAGAAACGTGCTGCTGGAAACGGCCAAACTTGCCTTCTACTACGCTGGTGGGCGCTTTTAGCGACAGGTGTGCAGGAGCATGCTTGCCGCGACAAAACAACGGATAAAGGAGAACGAAATGCTGCAAACCACCATCGCCGGAAGCCTGCCCAAACCCGCCTGGCTGTCGCCGCCGCGGCAATTGTGGGCGCCGTGGTTGCTCGAGGGCGAGCAGCTCGCCGAGGGCAAGCGCGATGCGGTGCGCCTGGTGCTCGCCGACCAGGATGCGGCCGGCATCGACATCGTCACCGACGGCGAGCAAACGCGCCGGCATTTTGTCACCACCTTCATCGAAAGCCTCGAGGGCGTCGATTTCGAGCACAAGCGCACGGTGCGCATACGCCAGCGCTACGACGCCCAGGTGCCGGTGGTGACCGGCGCGGTGGCGCGCAAGCGCGCGGCGTTCCTTGAAGACGCGCGCTTTTTGCGCAGCCAGACGACCAAGCCGCTCAAATTCACCCTGCCTGGCCCGATGACCATGGTCGACACGCTCTACGACGCGCATTACAAAAGCCGTGAAAAACTCGCGCTCGAATTCGCCCTCATCCTCAACCAGGAGGCGCGTGAACTGGCCGCCGCCGGCATCGACATCATCCAGTTCGACGAACCGTCGTTCAATGTCTACATGGACGAGGTGCGCGACTGGGGCATGACTGCGCTCGAAACGGCCGCCGCCGGGCTGGACTGCAAAACGGCGGTCCACATTTGCTACGGCTACGGCATCAAGGCCAACACCGACTGGAAAAAGACCCTCGGCTCGGAATGGCGCCAGTACGAATCGACTTTCCCGTTGCTGGCGAAATCAAAAATCGACCAGGTCTCGCTCGAATGCGCCAATTCACGCGTGCCGCTGGAGTTGATCGACCTGCTCAAGGGCAAGGACATCCTTGCCGGCGCCATTGACGTGGCGAACGAGGTGGTTGAAACGCCGGAAGAGGTGGCACAAACCATACGCGCGGTGTTAAAGCATGTCGCCGCGGACAAGCTTTACCCATGCACCAACTGCGGCATGGTGCCGCTCACGCGCAGCGTGTCGCAAGGCAAGCTGCAGGCCCTTGCGGCCGGCGCGGCCATTGTGCGCAGGGAACTGGCCGGCGCTTAAGCGCGCTTCAACTCCGAGCCTGGCCGTCAAGCAAGCGCCTGAATCCGCGCGCGAACGCCGTCTCCTGCGAGGCGCTGAATACGGCCGCAACATAGCGATCGGGGCGCAGCAGGACAATCTTGGCACGGACGGCAGGCCGCAATGCCATTGTGGCATGGGCAATATCGGTAACGCGGCGGTAGTTGGCGCCATCGTCTGCGCCACCCGCTCCGTCACTGACATCAACGATGACAATGCGCTCGGCACCAAGCTGCTGCCACAGCGGGTCGGCCAGTCCGGCAAGTGCCGCCTCGCTTTGCGCTCCGATGGCAATCAGCGCAAAGCCCGGGCCGATCAGTTCATCGAGCAACTGGCTGCGGCCGTCGCCGCTGCGGACCATCGGTTGCGGCAGCATGCGCCCGACCAGCGAGTCTGCCTCGCCGCCCGCTTCGGGCAGGATCAGGCCGTGCATGAAGCGCGGCTTGGGCTTGAAGCGCATTTGCAAAAAATAATCCCGCAGGGGCGGGATCAGCCCGGCAAGGGTAAAGAACCACACGACGGCCAGTGCGTGCAGGCGGTTTTTCGGCGCCATCACCACGCCCAGGTTGAGCGCCAGCTTGATCAGCGACCAGGCATGGTCGCGCCGCTCCGCCTCGTAGGAATCAAGCGCCGCATCGCCCAGTCGGCCGCGGCAGGCCGCCGCCAGCTTCCAGCCAAGATTATGGGCGTCGCGCACGCCGCTGTTGAGGCCCTGACCGGCATAGGGCGGCGTCAGATGCGCTGCGTCACCGGCAAGAAAAACACGGCCGACGCGCCACTTTTCGGCCATGCGTGCGTGAAACGTGTAGACGATTTTGCGCACGATGGTGGTGGGTTGTTCGCCGCGAAACGGGCGCAATAATGCGAGCACGCGCTCCGGCGCCATCATCGCATCCTCGTCTTCGCCATCCTTGAGCAAAAACTCGAAGCGGCGCGTCTGGTGCGGGCCGGGAATGTCGAGTACCGCCCGGCGGGCATTGCAGTAGACCCGGGAATGCCGGTAGCTGTCCTTGTCCTGCTCGGTGTCAAGGACCAGCCAGCGCGCGCGAAAACTCGAACCGGCCATCTGCACGCCGAGCAGCTTGCGCACGGTGCTGCGCCCGCCATCGCAGGCCGCGAGGTAGTTCGCCCGAAAAGCGAGCGCCGAACCGTCAGCCCGCTTTACCGCCGCGATCACGCCTGATTCATCCTGCTCAAGCCCTTCAAGGGTGTGGCCGAACAACACCTTGACCGAGGGGAAGCGCGCCAGGCCGCGCAGCAGCGAGGCCTCGAACAGCGGCTGGCGAAACGCGTTGCGCCTGGGGTAGCCATAGTCGCTCACCGTCGGCTCGACCTTGGCGAACTGCCGCCCGCCGGGGCCGGTGTAGTAGTGGCTGCCGTAGCCGGGGACCACGTCCTTCAGTATTTCCGGACCAAGACCGATGGCCTGCATGGTGCGCAGGGACTCATCGTCTATGGACACGGCGCGCGCCTCGGCCACCGTGCCCTCCTCGCGGTCAAGGACGATGGTGTCAATGCCCGCCTGGCCGAGAAAATTGGCCAGCGTCAGCCCGACCGGCCCGGCGCCAACGACAATAACCGATGCCGTAGAGCCGGATTCAGGAACCATGATTGCTCGATTGCGCTACCCTCATCGCATCAGGGTAGCGACGAAGCGCCCACCCTGCAAGGCCGGGTTTGCCGCGCCCCTTTATCGCGCGCATGTTGATTGCCCGTTCAACCGTGACCCTGCCGCGGCACCGGGTGCATAATGATCGCCTTCGGCGCGGGAAGACCGGCCAAGACACCACCACACTCAAAAGGATCAAGCGTGAGCACACCAACGCAGGCAGCAGACCCCGCCCTCATCGATGACCTGGTGACCGCCAACCACATCCTGTTCAACGAAGGCGTCGTCGACGGCTTCGGCCACATCAGCGTGCGCCATGACAAGAACCCGGAGCGCTTCCTCTTGTCGCGCAGCCTCGCCCCGGCCACCGTCACCGCCGCCGACATCCTTGAGTACAACGTCGCCGACGGCCAGCCGGTCGATGCGCAGGGCAGGAAGTCCTACCTTGAGCGTTTTATACACAGCGAAATCTACCGCACCCGGCCCGACGTGCAGTCGGTCATCCACAGCCACTCGCTGGCGGTGATCCCCTTTGGCATCACCAAGGCAAAACTGCGGCCGGTATGCCACATGAGCGGATTTCTCGGTTTTGCCACGCCGGTGTACGAAATCCGCGACGAGAGCGGGCCCGACACCAATATGCTGGTGCAGGATAACAAGCAGGGCGCCGCCCTCGCCAAAGTCCTCGGCAAAGCCGGCTTCGCACTGATGCGCGGCCACGGCTCGGTTGCGGTGGGCAAGTCGATCAAACAGGCGGTCTACCGCGGCATTTACGCCGAGGTCAACGCACGGCTGCAGGCCGAGGCGATGAAACTTGGCGAGATCACCTTCCTCACCGAAGGCGAGGCGGTCAATTCGAGCCAGGCCAACGACGACAACGTCGAGCGGCCGTGGCTGCTGTGGAAAAAACGCGCGCAGGAATCGCGCTGAACCGAAAAAAACCCATGTCTGCACGCCCATTGGCACGCATCGCGGCCGCCGCCCTGGCAATCCTTTTAACCACCGCGGCCGCGGCGCAATACCCCAACCGGCCGATCAAGCTGCTGGTGCCCATCCCCCCGGGCGGCGCGCCCGACATTGTCGCGCGCGTGCTCGGCCAGGCACTGTCCGAATCGTTGGGCCAGCCGTTGGTCGTGGAAAACCGCGTCGGCGCCAACGGCAATATCGCCTCCGAAATGACCGCCAAGGCCGCGCCCGACGGCTACACACTGCTGTTGTGCGCCGACAGCCAGATCGTCATCAACCCGCATTTGTACAAGGGGAAGATGCCGCTCGACACGCTCAAGGACCTCACGCCGGTGGCCACCGTCGCCTCCAACCAGTTTGCGCTGGCGGTGAATCCGTCACTGCCGGTAAAAACCTTCCAGGAATTCATCGAGTACGCCAAAAAAGCCAACCCGCCGCTCACTTATGCCTCGGGTGGCAACGGCAGCCAGCACCACTTGTCGATGGAAATGCTCAAGGCGCGCGCCGGCATCGAACTCGTGCATATCCCCTACAAGGGCGGCACGCCGGCGGCCACCGCCACCGTGGCGGGCGAAACCATGGCGGTGTTCTCCGGTACCTCCAATGCCGCGCAAATCAAGGCCGGGCGCTTGCGCGCACTTGCCATGACCGGCGCGCATCGCTCGGAAACCTTCCCCGAGTTGCCGACCATAGGCCAGTTTTATCCCGGATATGAAGTGACCATCTGGCTGGCCTTGTTCGCGCCACCGGGCATGCCCGAACCGGTGCTGGCCAAACTGCGTTCCGAAGTCGGCAAAATACTGGCAAGGCCGGACATCAAGCAAAGGCTCAACGGCGCCGGCGGCCTCGAGCCCTACGTCACCACCCCGACCGAGTTCAGCGCCATGATGCGCCGCGAGTACGATAAATACGGCAAGGTGGTAAAGGACGTTGGCGCGACCATAGACTAGACGGCACTCGCAGCAAGCTGCTGTCATTCCCGCGGCCTTTAGTCCCCGCGAAAGCGGGGAGGGAATCCATTTTTGATGTTCCATCGCTGCGCGGGCAGTGCCTTTCTCTTGATGTTGTCGTTTCACTCCCCTGCGGGGAGCGAGTCACTTTCTTTTGCTTGTGCAAAATAAAGTAACCAAAGAAAACACACCCCCGACGCCGGCCCTTCGGGCTGCCCTGCGCTACTCGATGCAGCGGGCCGGCCCTGAAACTCGGCCCACAAAAACGTGGGCCTCAGACATCAGGGCCGGAGAACTCCCGCTGCATCTGCGTTGCTCGGCGGCGCCGCAGGGACCCCGAGGTCAAAAGCCACACCAAACCATCGCATGACATCGTTTGGCTTTTGACACACCCTCCCGTAGGGGACGCCGAGAAGCGCAGCGACAATGGGAGCCCTCCGGGACCTATGTCTGAGGCCCACGTGTGGGCCGAGTTTAGGTCCCGGCCCATTGGCGCGAGCATCACAGGGTAGTCGCGCAGCGACCGTCACCTCCGGGTCGCCTTCTTTGGGTTACCTTTCTTGGCGAAGCAAGAAAGGTAACTCGCTCCCCGCAGGGGAGTGAAACCACAAACTCAAGAGAAAGACGAAGCTCGCGTAGCGAAGAACCAACCCCATGGATTCCCGCTTTCGCGGGAATGACGGCGATGAGGGGCCAGTCGCGCACACGCGCCACGAGATTGCTTCGTCGGCTTCGTCTTCTCGCAATGACATTACGAGGCAATAAGCTGAAAACGCCCGCCAATCGGGCATCTCCAGCCATTCATCATCCTATATCTTGAACCCCTCGAAGGTCTCCGGCGCAAACAACTCTTCCGGTTTGAGCAGGCGCTTGGACAGCCCCTGGCGATGGTGGTGGCGCAGGAAAGTCTCCAGGACGTGGCGATTGGCCTCCAGGCCGTAGGCCCACCAATCGGGCCCGAAGTCGCGCTCGAGCTGTTCAACGTGCGCAATCAGCCACGGCAACATCGCTTTGAGCGCCGCGATTTCTTTCAGGCCCTGATAGGTGCGCGCCTGCGACTGGACAAAAGCCTTGTAGAGCGACTGCGCGATCCAGCGGTTGGCCTCATAGACATCACGTCGGATTACCAGTGTGTGCATGATGGGGAAGATGCGCGTCTTCAGGTAATACGCACGCTCGACCTGCTCGAAGTCCTCGAACAGACGCCTGACGTCCTTCGGGTGCGAATAAAGCGTGGACGGCGCCCGCGCCGAGTGCATTGCGTCGATCTCGCCGGTGACTATCATCTTGGCCAGTGTCTGCGTCGGTCCGATCGGGCGGATTTTTACCGCAGGCGGCAGGTCGAGCTTCAGCTTCTCGTCACGCCCCGGCTCCTCTTCTCCACCCGTGTGGTATTCCACGCTGGTGTGGTCGACACCGTACTCATCCTCGAGAATGGCGCGGATCCACACCGGCGCCGTCATCTGGTACTCGGGTGTACCGATTTTCTTGCCGATCAGATCCTTGGGCTCGCGAATCCCACTTTTGGTCGAGACATAGATGGAGTTGTGCCTGAACATGCGCGATGGAAAGACCGGGATGGCAACAAAGGGTTGCTTCTCGCGCATCAGCGAAACGCAGTAGGAAGACAGCGACATTTCCGCGCAATCAAATTCCTGGTTGCGCAGCATGCGAAAAAACGTCTCTTCCACCGGGAGAGACAGATAGTTCAGATCAATGCCGTCGGGCGTGATACTGCCTTCAGCCAAAGAGCGCGTGCGGTCGTAGTCCCAGCACGCCATCGTAAGTTTTAGCTTTGACATGGAATTCCCGTAATAAGTAAGCAATATGCCCCGAAGGACAAAGTAGGATGCGTCAGCAAACCCATGGTATTTTCAATCGGCTGGCAAGCTGCTTTTTTGCCGGGGGCGCAGCGCGGTATTACCCCGGGCACCCGGGACCAATGTATTCGATTGACATCCGGTCAGTCAACTGAAAAGGCCGCACACCGGGCTTAAATCAGCACGAGAACCAGCGTAATCTCACGTCACACTTAGCTGGTCGCCGATCAATCCCGCATTCGCGCCGCCTGCATTAGCCCGCGCACCCGCGACCCGGCACCGATTCCCTCGGCCAAGCCCGCCAGCACATCGGCTTGCGCGGAGCCCAGGGAAGCCTGCGCATAGGCACGAAGACGATCAGAGAGTTCCGGCCGGCCAAGTGCACGCAGGTCCTCCTGCTCCACCGCCAGCGTCCTTCCATTATCGAGTTCAACCTCGATCAAGGCCCCCTGCGCCTGCGGGAATCGCCGGCTAAAGCGTGGTTCTTCCTGCAACACCACTTTGGAAGAAAGACCGGCAACGGCAGGATTGGAAAAATCGCGCCAATTCTCAGCCGCGATGCGCCGGTGCCCAAGAACCGCGGCAACACTGAACTGGATACTCAGGCGTGCTGCCTGAATATCACTAATGGTCCCCGGGTTATCGCAACCGGGATAGGCGATCGCCGGCGCGCATACGTGGACGCGGATTTGCCTCACCTGCTCCGGCGCATAGGCCGGATTGGCCGCAATGCCAAGCGCAGCCTGGCAGGGGGTCTGCACAAAAAGGCAGGCGGGGGTCTGCTTGTGTTGAATGGCCTCGATCTCGAACGTAGTACCGAGCCCCTCCGCGGCAATGGCGGCGCGGGCCACATCGCGAAAGCTTGCAATCAAGCCCTTCGGTCCCTCCAGCGTCGTTTCGGTCGCGCGCGAACCGGCGCGCGCAAGCAATGCGGCCGTGATGCCGTTTCGTGCGGCGAACCCGGCATGAAACATGTGCTCGGTGGTGCCGCCACGCGCCCATTCCATCAGGCCGGCCGCAGTATTGGCGGCAATGCAAATGGCCGCCGTCGCCTGCTCCTCATCAAGACGCAGCAGGCGCGCACACCCGGCGGCCGCGGCGGCCGGCCCCAGAACCCCGGTCGGACGAAACTTGAATGCGCCGCCTCCGCCGAATATTGCCCGCCCGAGCCGGCCGCTCACTTCGTAAGCGGCTATGCCCGCGGCAAGCAAGTCGGCGCCATCGAGGTCCTGCGCTTCGCCCAGCGCCAGCAAGGCCGGCCAGATGGCACTGCCGGGATGGCTGGCACTCTCAGGATGGGTGTCGATCTGCGAGGTGGCGCCACTCAACACCGCCCCGGTGAACGCGGCCTGGTGCAGCGATGTCCTTATACGTGAAGCCGGGACGGTGCAATCGCCGGGCTCCGCGGCGGCCAGTGCCAGCGCATGCCGGGACATCGGAAAATCCTGCCCGCCCATGGTTGATGACAGGTAATCAATCAGGCAGGTTCGCGCCTTGTCCACAACCGATGGCGGAATGTTGCCGATATCGATGGCGTTGTTATGTTGGGCAAATGCGCGGGCGAGTGACATGTCAGAAAGCCCCGGTTGGAGACGCCGGATTTGCTGGTTTGCAGGACCCCGGCAGCGACCAGCTTTTGCGGACAACCAGGACTTTTTATTTGGGAACACCGCCGCCATTATGCGCTAGTATCCGGGCTCAAGAATACTTGGCAGGTGCATTCGCCGCACCTGGGCGCCGTCGAATCTCACACGTTTGACTCAGGCAAGCTTTGCAAACCGGCGGCCCGCAAAATAAAGAGTGAATTCATTATCGAGGAGGAAACGTGCGTACTATGAATCTTTTCTGGACATTGCTTATCGCCTTGTCGGTGTTGGCGCAGCCTGTGCTGGCGCAGACCTATCCATCCAAGCAGGTCAGGATCGTGGTGCCGTTCGCACCCGGTGGCAGTGCAGACAGCGTGGCGCGCCCAATAGCCGAAAGACTCGGAGCCATGCTCGGACAGTCGTTCATCGTCGAAAACCGGCCCGGCGCGGTGGCCACCATAGGCGCGGCCATCGTAGCCAAGGCCGAGCCGGACGGTTACACCCTGCTGCTGGTCCCGGGCACACATGTGCTGGCGCCCAAGTTGGTCGCCAATGTCCCCTACCATCCCATCAACGATTTCACACCGATCGCGAACATGGTCTTCGCCCCGCTGGTCATTGTCTCGGCCAAGCAACTGCCGTTTGCCACGCTCAAGGACATGGTGCAGTACGCAAGGGAAAATCCGGAAAAGCTGGCGATCGGCAATTCGGAGGTCATAACGTACCTGGGGGCGGCAGCGCTCGCGCAAGACGCCAAAATCAAGCTGAACAATGTGAACTACAAGGGCGGCGGGCCGATCGCAAGCGATGTTCTTGGCGGTCACCTTGCGCTTGGCGTTGTCACACCGGTGACGGTGCTCGCATTCCACAAGGAGCGCAGGGTAAACGTCCTCGCCGTGACCTCCCCCAAACGGCTGCCTAGCATGCCGGATGTGCCCACCGTCGGCGAGGCGCTGGGTGTGCCGCAGTTTGATGTGCAAAGCTGGTTTGCCCTGGCGGGGCCCGCCGGCGTTCCGCGCCCGGTTGTTGATCGCCTGCAACGCGCCATTGCGCAAATTCTTGCCGAACCGGACATCCGTGAGCGCATTTTGAACATGGGACTGATCCCGACGGAAGACTCCTCGCCGGAGGGCCTTGCCAATCTGATGAAAACATTCGGGCAGCGAAACGCTGCCCTGATGGACGCCGCCAAGATCAAAATGGAATAGTATCCGGCCCTGCCGTGCCGCTCGCATTCTCCCGACACGGATCCCGCATAGAAGGACCGGTTTTCATTTACCCAGGAGCCCAGATTGAACGAGTATAGATATGTCCGTCTGTTCATCAAGTTTGGCCCAGCGTGCGCCTTGCTTTGTGTTGTACTTTCCCTGGCCATTAGCATTTGGTCTGTGGCGCAGGGAATATCCAGCCTTGTCGGCGCTGCGGTTTATACGCTGCTCGGCATGATTGTTGGTTTCCTGGTGATGGTCTTGGTCGACCTCGCCAGGCTTATCGCCGACATGTTGCTGCCGCGATGAACACCGCCATGGACATCGTCGTAATCGGGGCCGGGTTTGCCGGTTTGACAACCGCGCTGCGCGCTGCGGAACTGGGACTCAAGGTCACGGTGCTCGAAAGGGGCGAAGGCGCCGAGTATCTTTGCAACTCGCGCTATTCGGGAGGGTACATACACATGGGAATGGACGACCCATGCGCCAAGCCCGACCACCTCATCAAGCTCATCAAGGAGTTGACCGCGGGACTGCCCAACCAGGACCTCGCCCCGGTGTTTGCGAACTACGGGGCGACGGCGGTCAAATGGCTGCGCGAGCATGAGGTCAAATTCATCCGGCTCGGCGACCATCCCGGGCGGCAGTGGATCATGGCGCCGCCACGGCGCGGCCAACCCGGACTCGACTGGAAGGGCCGCGGACCTGACGACACGCTCAAACGTCTTGCCAAGAAATTTCACGATCTCGGTGGGGACATACGTGAAGGCTGCCGCGCCACGGGCCTCAAGATGTCAGCCGGCAGGTGCAACGGCGTCGAATTCGAATGTGCCGGAAAAAGTGAATCCCTGTCCGCCGGGGCCGTGGTTATCGCAGACGGTGGCT
Organism: Bordetella parapertussis; assembly: GCA_945861875.1. Taxonomy (GTDB): domain Bacteria; phylum Pseudomonadota; class Gammaproteobacteria; order Burkholderiales; family SG8-39; genus CAITSH01. Next base: position 3,243 of record CAMAWC010000040.1, on the reverse strand, counting down.
TTCAGGCGGACAAGGAACTTGTAAGACGGTTCGTCTCCCCCCAGGCCGATAAAGTGATGCAGCGCAACGCCGGCACAGGGCAAGGCGATGGCCTGCGCATGGCCGAGGCGGCCGGCGCAAAACTCATAGGCATGGACAGTTTTTACGGCCATCCGCTTTCCATAGACGCCTTCCACAACGACCAGCTCTGGCCGCATCCCTACCTGGATGCAATGGTCATGACCGGCATTGCCGTGGACAACCTCGGGCGCCGCTTTGCCGATGAAGGCCTTAGCGGCGTGAATGTCGCAAACGCGATTGCCAAACGACAGAACCCCCTGGATACCTTCGTTATTTTCGACGAAACCATTTGGACGGGACCCGCAGCCGACATGCGCGTACCGCCCGCGCCCAACCCGACGATCAAGAATGCCAATGCGACCATGTTTTCGGCCGGCACGATAGAGGAATTGGCGCGCAAGTCGAACATAGCGGAAGCTGAGCTCGTCCGAACGGTGGCCGAATACAACTCGGCACTCTCGGCAGGAACCCTGGAGAAACTCACGGTCCAGCGCACCAGTTCCCGCTATACCCCGCTCCCCATCGTCAAACCGCCCTTTTACGCCGTACCCATGTGCACGGGCATCACCTACACCATGGGCGGGCCCGCGATCGATCAGCACGCCCGCGTACTGCACAAAGACGGCGGCATTATTGAGGGCTTGTTCGCGGCCGGCTCGGCGTCCGGCGGTCTGGAAGGCGGCACCAACGCCGGATATGTTGGCGGGCTGATCAAAGCCTTTGTCACCGGGCTACTGGCCGCGGAATTCGTCGCAAGCAACAAGACCAAGACCGCGCGATAGCGCGGCGAGGCTCCAATTCCACCACAGGAGGAAAGCATGGGAAACAACATTTCCAGGCGCGAGTTCTCGCGCCTTCTGGCAGGCACTGCCTGTATCCCGTTTGTTGCCGGAAACGCCAGCGCGGAAGAATTGAAAATGCGTATCTCCGTGGACGTGGCCGGGACGCACAACCGGGCAAAGTTCATGCAGCGTTACGCAGACCTGGTCAATCAGCGCGCGAAAGGCGCCATAAAAGTCGAGGTCATGCACAGCGGCCAACTGTTCAAGGATCGCGACGTCCCGCGCGCCCTTCGTCAAGGCAGCCTGGAAATGGGCTGCCCGGCAACTTGGTTTCTCAGCAGCCTCGACCCCAATCTCGACATTTTCGATTCCACCCTCGTCTATGGCGCGTCCGAGGACAAGTTGTACGCCATGCTGAACGGCGAAATGGGCAGGCAAATCAGCGCCAGCGTCGAAAGCAAATTCCAGGTCAAAGTGCTTGGTGAGTGGTTTGGGCATGCGCCATCGCACGTACTTTCCGTCTCAAAGCCGATCAATACCATTGAGGACCTTGCCGGGTTAAAAGTCCGGATCCCGGGCGGCGCGGGTACGGCGGCGATTGTGCGTGCCTTCAAGGCCAGTCCGGTACAGGCGCCCTGGCCCGATGTACCAATGGCGCTCAATGCGGGAACATTTGACGCGGTGGTCACCGGCAACGACGGTGTTGTTTCCGCCAAGCTCTGGGATGCCGGAATCAAGCATGCCTACCTGAACCGAATGCACTATGCGTTTTACGTGCCGATGGTCAGTGCCGTCTTCTGGAAAAAACTCTCGCCTGAACTGCAAACGCTCCTCGTGGACAGTTGGGCCGAAATTCGCCCGGAAGGTCGAAAAGCTTCAAAAGCATCCGACGATGCGGCCGCCATTGAAATGGAAAAAAACGGCATAAAACTCGTTCGGCCAGCGGAGGCACAGCTTGCGGCCCAGAAAGCGATGCTGCTGTCGACAGTAGATCTGGCCAAGGAAACGCGCATTACGCCGGAATTCATAAAACAGTTCTCCGCGGCCTTCAAGTAATACCTTGCTCCACAACCTCACCCGCAGGCTGGTGGGCGCCTTGGGCATAGCCGCCCTCGCGATGGCCTGCTGGCAAATGGCCGAGAGATATTTACTGCCAAAACTCGGCTCGGTCTGGGTCGAGGAGGTCGTGATTTACCTGATTGCCTGGGGGACATTCCTCGCCGTCGCCTTGCTGGTGCAGGAGGACAAGCACGTCCGCGCCGACGTGATTGTCAGATTGCTGCCCGCACACCTGCAACGCCGGGTTGAAATTCTGAATTGCCTTCTGGGTTTTTTCTTTTGCGCAGTCGTCGCATGGTTTGGCGGCGTTGTCGCCCTCGACGCGTTCTCCCTGGATGAACGCAGCGTTACCGGCTCATCGATTCCCATCTGGTTTTTCTACGCATCGCTTCCGGTGGGAATGTCGCTGAGCGCCGCATGGTACTTGCGCCGGCTGTATCGCCTCGCCTTTCACTTCAATCCGCGAACTTTCAGCATTCGCTCCGGTCACGACGCATGACGGTCGCGATTTCCCTTTCACTTTTCCTCGCACTCCTGGTCATCGGCCTTCCGGTGTTCCTGGCGCTGGGCATTACCTCGATGGTCCTGTTTTTTGTCGGCGCCGAGCCGGCCATTGGCTTCGCAACCCAGATGCTCAACGACATCAACTCTTCCACGCTGCTGGCGGTACCGTTTTTTGTCATGGCGGCGGTATTTATGGAACGCGGGGGCATAGCACTGGCGTTGGTCGAGTTCGCCGCAGTCTGGGTGGGACGAGTGCGCGGCGGCCTTGGCATCGTATGTGTGCTGGCCTGCTCGATATTCGCCGCGATTTGCGGCTCAAGTGTCGCCACGGCCCTCGCAATGGGCACTGTCCTGATCCCGCCTATGCTCAATCGCGGCTACGACAAGCGCTTCACATACGGGCTTATCGCCGCTTCGGGAACGCTTGGAATCCTCATACCCCCCAGCCTGCCGATGATCCTCTTTGCTCTTGTTGCCGAGCAGTCGGTGCCCAGGCTTTTCCTGGCCGGGGTCGTGCCGGGGGTATTGCAGGCCCTGGTCTTTGCCACTTGGTCGGTGATCCATGGCTACCGCAGGGGCTATCCCAAGGAGCCCGCCATGGGGCGGCGCGAGTTTGTTCGCGCCAACGTAAAGGCGCTGCCGGCCCTTTCCGTGCCGGTGATCGTCGCGGTGGGTATCTACGGAGGATTGGTCACCGTCAGCGAAGCCGCCGCACTCTCGGCTGCCGTTGCGCTCCTGGTGGGTGTAATGGCCTATCGTGGATTTCGCTGGCTGGAGGTTCCGGAAATCGTCGCCGAGGGACTCATCAGTTGCAGCAAAATCATCATCATCATCATCA
>CAMAWC010000039.1 GCA_945861875.1 Bordetella parapertussis | reverse complement strand
CCTGGTACCTGGCCGCAGCCGGCCACGAAGTCACGGTCATTGACCGCCAAGGCGCGGCCGGCATGGAAACCAGTTTTGCCAACGGCGCACAGATCTCCGTCAGCCATGCCGAGCCGTGGGCCAACCCGACCGCACCGCTGAAAATCCTGCAATGGCTGGGGCGCGAGGACGCGCCATTGCTGTTTCGTCCGCGCGCCGACCCGGCGCAATGGTTGTGGGGACTGCGTTTCCTGCGCGAATGCCTGCCCTGGCGCACGCATTTCAACACCGAGCAGGCGTTTGCCATTGCGCTTTACAGTCGCGCCATGTTGCAGCAGCTGCGCGCGGAGACCTCTATCGAGTACCAGCAAAACACCCGCGGCATCCTGCACTTTTATACCGAGCCGCGGCTGTTCGAGCGCGCGGGCAAGGAGGCGGCGTTGCTGCGCGCGCGCGGCTTCGACGCGCAGGTGCGCACGCCGGATGAGTGCGTTGCCATCGAACCGGCATTGGGACACGCACGCGACCTGTCGCTGCTCCGCGGCGGCACCTTTACCGCCTCGGATGAGTCCGGCGATGCCCTTGCCTTCACGCAGTCACTGGCGCGCCTGGCGGCTGCACGCGGTGTGGCATTTCAATGGAACACGGCTGTCCTGCGCCTGCTGCCGGGACGGGAAAAACTCGCCGGGGTGACGGTGCAGACAGGGGACGCACAACAAACACTCAGCGCCGACGCCTATGTGCTTTCCCTGGGCAGTTACTCGCCGTTGCTTGCCGCACCAATCGGCGTGCCCCTGCCGGTCTATCCGGTAAAAGGCTATTCGATCACACTGCCCCTGGCTGAGGGCGAGCTGGCACCGCAGGTCAGCCTGACCGACCACGAGCGCAAAATCGTTTTTTCGCGGCTGGGCAACCGCCTGCGCGTCGCCGGTACGGCCGAACTGAACGGCTACAACACCGAAATCAGCGCGCCGCGCTGCGAGGCGCTGGTCACGCGTACCCGCGAGTTATTTCCAGGTGCCGGGATCGGCGCCGCTCCTGAGCGCTGGACGGGCCTGCGTCCGGCAACGCCCTCAAACCTGCCGTGCATCGGCCGCTCGCGCTATGCCAATTTGTTCCTCAATACAGGCCACGGCACGCTGGGTTGGACCATGGCCTGCGGCTCGGGCAGGGCGCTGGCGGACATCATCGGCGGGCGCAAGCCGCAGGTGGATTTCAATTTTTCCTGAGTGTTGCGCAGCCGGACCAGGCGCCGGTGCCGGCAGGCTATTTGCCGCCGGCCGCCCGACGTTTGCCGACCAGGGTCGGTGAGCTGCGCAGACCGACCGTAAGGTCGCGCACAAAATTGGGCAGGGCAAACACGGCGTGGTGGGTGGCGCCGTTGTAATACTGCAAATGGGCGAGATCGCGGCGCACAATGCGCCTGTCGATCTCCTCGGCGCTCACCTTCACCGGATCGAGCGTGTCGGAGCAAGAGGCCATGGACCACAGGGCGCCATACAGCGGGACGAACATGACGTAAGGCCGCACGATGGCAAATTCCGCGGCAAGGCGCCGGTAAATGTCTCGCACATGTTCGGGCCGCGACACCGGCGAGCCCATGTGCAGGGTCAGCACGCCGCCCGGGGCCAGCGCGCGTTTGCAGTCGGCGAAAAACGCCGCTTCGCACAAGGCCGCCGCCGGCCCGATCGGGTCGGGCAGGTCGAGCACGATGAGATCGTATTTCTCGGTTGTCTTTGCGATGAACTTGAGACCGTCATCGATGACAAGACGCAGCTTCGGGTTGTCGAACACCCCGTGATGCACTTTTTGCAGATGCTCCTTGGCGACTTCGACGACCCTGGCGTCGAGCTCGACCAGGGTCACCTGCTCGACCGACGGATGCTTGAGCGCTTCTTCGCTCGAGCCGCCGTCGCCGCCGCCGATGATCAGGATGCGTTTTGGCGCGACATGGGCGGTGAGCGCCGGGTGGATCAGGTTCTCGTGGTAATGGAATTCGTCACGCTCGGATGTCATGAAACAGCCGTCGAGGCGGAAAAGCTTTCCGAACTGCGGCGTGTCGTGGATTTCGAGGTGCTGGAATTCGGTCTGCCTGTCGGCAACGCGCCCGGAGGAGCGCAGGAAAAAACCGTAATCCTTGTTCAACCACTCGTACATGAATTGTTCGTCGCGCGGCACATCGTGGCTGACGTAATCCTCAGGCGCATAGAGCGTCATGAACGCATCCATCACGGCGCGCGCCTTGATGCCGTTGTCCTGACTGAAATTGCAGACGTAGACATCCAGGGTGACGCTGTGGAGTTCAGGCCAGGTGTGGATGGCCAGGTGCGACTCGGCAAGGACCACCGCGCCGGTGACACCGCCGCCGTCGAACTGGTGGAACATGTCGCCAACCACCGTGAGGCCGGCGCGGTTGATGGTGTCGATGCAAAACCGGCGCAGCGGCGCCGAGTCAGTCAGGTAACGCGCATCCCCCCGGCAGCGGTACAGGTTGGCGACAAGATGGAGACCCTTCAATTTGCATAAATCCCCGTAATGATGGCGAGCACCTTACTGCGTCTTGTCGCGTTTTTCATTCTGCGCGACGGCTCTGCGATTGAGATGCGGACATCTCCTGTTTCATTTCTTCGACGACCGCATCGATTAATTTTCGAGCGATGCTTATTTTAGCGGGTAGTCGGGGCAAATCGGAAATATCGAACCATTCGGCGGCGATAATCTCGACGCCGTCCATGGCGATTTCGCCGCTTTCGTAGTCGGCGACAAAGGCGATCATCAGTGAATGCGGGAACGGCCAGGGCTGGCTGGCGAAATAACGCGTGTTGCTTACGTTGATGCCGACCTCTTCAAACACCTCGCGCGCAAGGCATTGCTCCAGCGTCTCGCCCGGTTCGACAAAGCCGGCGAGCGCGCTGTACATGCCTTCGGGGAATCGTGGCGAGCGCGCCAGCAGTATGCGGTCGCCGCGCCGTATCAGCGCCATTACCGCCGGGGCGATGCGCGGGTAGACGGTGAGACGGCAGGCCGGGCACTGTCGCGAGCGCTCGTCGCTGCGCGACACCGTCGGGGTGCCGCAACGGCCGCAATACTGGTGAGTGCGGTCCCAATCGACGATTTGCAGGGCCCTTCCGGCGATGGCGAAGAGTCCATCGTCAATCTGGCCGAACAAGGCGCGCAAGCCGCTGAATGCCCAGCCCGCGGGCACCGGGGCCTCCGTATGCACCTCGCAGGAGAAACAATGCGTGTCACCCAGCAGGCCCAGGTACTGGCTGCGCAGCGGCGTGAGGCCCAGCGACTCGGGTAGCGAAGGGAGGGCGAAGCCGGCGTCGGCCACCAGCAACTCGGTGTCGCGAAAGACAAACCACACCACCGCGCCCGAGAGCGTCTCGGGCGCGCGAATGCCCGCCACATAAGATTGCGGTGCGGAGAAGGGCATCATGATGCGGTTGCGCGCTGCGAACCGGGTCAGGTTTTCCTGAAGCGCCGGATCAGGCTGGAGGTGTCCCAGCGATTGCCGCCGAGCTGTTGCACGTCGGCGTAGAACTTGTCTACCTGCTCGGTCACCGGCAGCGGCGCGCCAATCTCCTTCGCCTGTTCCATGGCGATGCGCAGGTCCTTTCTCATCCAGTCGACGGCAAAGCCGAACTCGAATTTGTCATCGGCCATGGTCTTGCCGCGGTTTTCCATCTGCCAGGACTGTGCCGCCCCCTTGGAAATCACATCGAGCAGCAGCTTGGCGTCGAGCCCGGCTTTTTGCGCGAAATTGATGCCCTCGGACAAGGCCTGCACCAGGCCGGCGATACAGATCTGGTTGACCATCTTGGCGAGCTGGCCCGAGCCCGAGGAGCCCATCAGCGTCACCGCCTTGGAAAAATTCATCGCCACCGGTTTGACCGCATCGAAAGCCGCGGCGTCGCCGCCGACCATGACCGTCAGTGCGCCGTTTTCCGCCCCGGCCTGGCCGCCGGAAACCGGTGCGTCGAGGAACTTGAAGCCGCGCTTGTCGGCTTCGGCGGACAGTTCGCGCGCAATTTTCGCCGAAGCGGTGGTGTGATCAACAATGATCGCGCCCTTGCCGGTGCCGCTGAACACGCCGTCCTTGCCCAGCATGACTTCGCGCAGGTCCGGATCATCGCCGACGCAACAAAATATGATTTGCGCGCCCTTGGCCGCCGCGGCCGGCGTTGCCGCCGTCTTGCCGCCGAATTTGGCCGCCCAGGCATCGGCTTTGGCGCGGGTGCGGTTGAATACGGTTACTTCGTGACCGCCTTTTGCAGCCAGGTGCCCGGCCATGGGAAAACCCATGACGCCCAGTCCGACGAATGCCACTTTTGCCATATAGATCTCCTTGCGTATGTTTGCGCTGCAGGCGGGGTGCGGTGCGGGTTCCGGATAGCCAAAGCCCCGCGTTTGACCGATAATTATAAGTTCTGCCGCACCACACAACGAATAATTTTCCCCGTCACTCCCTCGCCGCCCCCATGACCCATCCTGCTGTTGTGCCCGGAGCTGCGGGCAAAGACCTCGCCAACGCCATTCGAGCCCTGTCCATGGACGCGGTGCAGGCGGCCAATTCCGGCCACCCCGGCATGCCCATGGGCATGGCCGAAATCGCCGTCGCCCTGTGGCAACGCCACTTGCGCCACAACCCGGCCAATCCTGCCTGGCCAGATCGCGATCGTTTCGTGCTGTCCAACGGCCACGGTTCGATGCTGCTCTATTCGCTGCTGCACCTGACCGGCTATGACCTGCCGATGGCCGAATTGCGCAACTTTCGCAAGCTGCACTCCAAGACGCCGGGCCATCCCGAATACGGCATGACGCCCGGCGTTGAAACCACCACCGGCCCGCTCGGCCAGGGCATCGCCAACGCCGTGGGCATGGCGCTGGCGGAAAAACTGCTTGCCGCCGAATACAACCGGCCCGGCTTTGACCTGGTCAATCATTTCACCTATTGTTTTGTCGGCGACGGCTGCCTGATGGAGGGCATCTCGCACGAAGCCTGCTCGCTCGCCGGTACCCTGGCCCTGGGCAAACTCATCGCCTTGTACGACGACAACGGCATTTCAATCGACGGCCAGGTTGCCGGCTGGTTCGCCGATGACACGCCAAAGCGTTTTGAGGCCTATGGCTGGCAGGTCATTCGCAACGTCGACGGCCATGATGTCGATGCCGTCGATGCGGCAATCAAGAAAGCCAGGCGCGAAAAGACGCGTCCCACGCTGATTTGCTGCAAGACAGTCATAGGCAAGGGCTCGCCCAAGCGTGCCGGCACGTCCAAGGCGCACGGCGAGGCCCTCGGCGTTGACGAGGTGGCCGCGACCCGCGCCGCCATCGGCTGGAGCCATGCACCGTTTGAAATCCCGCAGGCCATCTACGACGGTTGGAGCGCCAAGGCCAACGGCGCCAAACTCGAGAAAAAATGGCAGCGTGTGGCACGCGCCTACGCCAAGGCGCATCCGGCCGAGGCGGCGGTGTTCAAGCGTCGCGTTGCGGGTGCGTTGCCCGCCGGCTGGCCTGCCGCGGCAGCCGCGTTGATGGAGCAGACCAATGCCAAGGCCGAGACCCTGGCCACGCGCAAGGCGTCACAAAACGCCATTACCGCGCTCGCGCCGCTGCTCCCGGAGATGGTCGGCGGTTCGGCCGACCTTGCCGGCAGCGTATTCACCAACTGGCCCGGTGCGGTGGTGGTGACCCCGGGGTCGATAAACACGGCTGGCGGCAACTTTATCAATTACGGCGTGCGCGAGTTCGCCATGGCGGCGATCGGCAACGGCCTTACCCTGCATGGCGCTTTCCTGCCGCAGGCGGGAACTTTTCTCACCTTTGCCGACTATTCGCGCAACGCGCTGCGCATGGCGGCGCTGATGAAGATTCGCAATATTTTTGTCTTCACCCACGATTCCATCGGTCTTGGCGAAGACGGCCCGACCCACCAGTCGGTGGAGCACGCGGCCAGCCTGCGCCTGATCCCCGGCATGGATGTGTGGCGGCCTTGCGACACGGTGGAGACCGCCGCAGCCTGGATTGCCGCCGTCGAGCGGCGCGACGGTCCGAGTTGCCTGCTGTTCACGCGCCAGAACGTGCCTTTCCAGCAGCGTGATGCCGCGGCCATCGACAACATCCGCCGCGGCGGCTACGTGCTGTCCGATGCGAGTGCGCCGCGCGCCGTCATCATCGGCACCGGTTCCGAGTTGCAGTTGGCCATGGCGGCCAGGGAAAAACTCGCCGCCGAGGGTATCGCAGTGCGCGTGGTTTCCATGCCCTCGACCAGCCTGTTTGACCGCCAGGATGCGGCCTACCGCGACGCCGTGCTGCCGCGCGGCGTGCCGCGTGTTTCGGTCGAAGCCGGCGTGACCGAAGGCTGGCACAAATATGTCGGGCTCGACGGTGTGGCCATCGGCCTGGATCGCTTTGGCGAATCGGCGCCTGGCGGCGAATTGTTCAAGTATTTCGGTTTCACGCCTGAAAAAGTCGTGAGTGCCGTAAAAAGTGTCATTAAATAGATCAAAAAATAATCCTAAGCATTACCACCAGAGAATCAGTAAAAGGAGTTTTTGCAATGACCATCCGCGTCGCCATCAACGGCTACGGCCGCATCGGCCGAAACATCCTGCGTGCCCATTATGAAAGCGGCAAAAAGCACGACATCCAGATCGTCGCGATCAACGACCTTGGCGATGCCAAGACCAACGCCCACCTCACGCGCTATGACACCGCCCACGGCAAGTTTCCCGGCACCGTCACGGTGGAGGGCGATGCCATGATCGTCAACGGCGACCGCATCCAGGTCTGCGCCAAGCGCAACCCGGCCGAACTGCCGTGGAGGGAACTCAAGGTTGACGTGGTGCTCGAGTGCACCGGGTTTTTCACCACCAAGGAAAAAGCCTCGGCGCACATCAGCGCGGGTGCGAAAAAAGTCGTCATTTCCGCCCCCGGCGGCAAGGACGTCGATGCCACCGTGGTCTTTGGCGTCAACCACAAGGTGCTGAAGGCTTCCGACACGGTCATCTCCAACGCCTCGTGCACCACCAACTGCCTCGCGCCGCTGGTCAAGCCGCTGCATGAAAAAATCGGTGTGGTGTCCGGCCTGATGACCACCATCCACGCCTATACCAACGACCAGGTGCTCACGGATGTGTATCACGAAGACCTGCGCCGCGCGCGTTCGGCCAGCATGAACATGATCCCGACCAAGACCGGCGCCGCCGCCGCGGTGGGACTGGTGATGCCAGAGCTCAACGGCAAGCTCGACGGCTATGCCATCCGCGTGCCCACCATCAATGTCTCCATCGTCGACCTGACCTTCACCGCAAAACGCGCCACCAGCGTCGATGAAGTGAACGCCATCATGAAGGCCGCCGCCGAGGGCGAGTTGAAGGGCATCCTCAACTACAACACCGACCCGCTGGTATCGAGCGACTTCAACCACGACCCGGCCTCATCGACTTTCGACTCGACGCTGACCAAGGTCTCCGAGGGCACGCTGGTCAAGGTTTGCTCCTGGTACGACAACGAGTGGGGCTTCTCCAACCGCATGCTCGACACGACGCTGGCCCTGGTTGACGCCAAGTAAGGCTTCGCCATGCATGTGTTGAAAATGGCCGACCTTGCCCTAAGCATGGGCCTTGCCGGCAAGCGCGTGTTCATCCGCGCCGACCTCAACGTGCCGCAAGACGACACCGGTGCCATCACCGATGACACGCGTATTCGCGCCTCGCTGCCGGCAATACGCCTTGCGCTGGATGCCGGGGCGGCGGTGATGGTCACATCGCACCTGGGCCGGCCCACCGAGGGCGAACTCAAGCCCGGGGATTCGCTCGCGCCGGTGGCCAAACGCCTGGCAGAATTGCTGGGCCGGCCGGTGCCGCTGTTGCAGAACTGGGTCGAGGGCGTACAGGTCAAGGCCGGCGAACTGGTGTTGCTGGAAAACTGCCGTTGCAACAAGGGTGAAAAAAAGAACGACCAGGCACTGGCCAAAAAACTCGCCGCGCTGTGCGACGTGTATGTCAACGATGCCTTCGGTACCGCGCATCGCGCCGAGGCCACCACCCACGGCATCGCGCAATTTGCCACGGTCGCCTGTGCCGGCCCCTTGATGGGCGCCGAAATCGATGCCCTGACCAAGGCGCTGCTCAGCCCGAAACGCCCCTTGGTAGCCATCGTTGCCGGGTCCAAGGTTTCCTCCAAGCTGACCATTCTTGCGGCGCTGGCCGGGAAGGTCGACCAGCTCATTGTCGGCGGCGGCATTGCCAACACCTTCATCCTCGCCGCCGGTGGAAAAATCGGCAAATCGCTGGCAGAACCCGACCTGGTTGAGGAGGCGAAAAAAATCACCCGCATTATCGAAGCCAAGGGTGGCGTCGTACCTGTCCCGATCGACGTCGTCTGCGCCAAGGAATTTTCCGCCGGTGCAAAAGCGACGACCAAAGCCACCGCCGATGTCGCGGCGGACGACCTGATTCTCGACATCGGTCCGCAGTCGGCGGAGCGCTTGGCGCAATTGATTGCAAAAGCCGGCACCGTGGTCTGGAACGGCCCGGTCGGCGTGTTTGAATTTGAGGCGTTCAGCGGCGGCACTAAAACCATCGCCGGGGCCATTGCGGATTCGAATGCATTCTCCATCGCCGGCGGTGGCGACACCCTTGCCGCGATTGCCAAGTACGGTGTCGCGGATAGAATCTCCTACATCTCGACCGGCGGCGGCGCTTTCCTGGAGTTCCTTGAAGGCAAGACACTGCCGGCGATACAGATACTCGAACAACGGGCCGCAGCACATTAACTATGCTTTGTCATCCCCGCGAAAGCGGGGATCCAGTGTCGTTGGGATTGAATGCAAAAGTCGCTGGATTCCCGCTTTCGCGGGAAAGACGGCCTAAATCAGAGCTTTCTGAATGATTTGAATTCGGGGAATACGACCATGCAACGCAGCACCAAAATTGTAGCCACACTGGGTCCTTCTTCGAGCAACCCCGAGGTGCTTGAGCGCATGTTCCTTGCCGGTGTCGATGTGGTGCGGCTGAATTTTTCCCACGGCACCGCCGACGACCACATCAAGCGCGCGGAAATGGTGCGCGAGGTCGGCCGCAAGGTCGGCCGCACGGTGGGCATCATGGCCGACCTGCAGGGCCCGAAAATCCGCGTCGGCAAATTCAAGGACGGCAGGGTCACGCTCAAGCCGGGGGATGACTTCGTCCTCGACGCCGATTGCGAAATGGGCGACCAGGGTTGCGCCGGCCTCGATTACAAGGAATTGCCGCGCGATGTGAAGGCCGGCGACATGTTGCTGCTCGATGACGGGCGCATTGTCTTTGCCGTTGTCGCAGTCAAGGGCAACCAGGTGCATTGCAAGGTGCGCCACGGCGGCGTGCTGTCCAACAACAAGGGCATCAACCGCCAGGGCGGCGGCCTGACCGCGCCTGCGCTGACGGCGAAAGACATGGAGGACGTGCGCACCGCGGCCAAACTCAAGGCCGACTACCTCGCGGTGTCCTTCCCCAAGACCAGCGCCGACATGTACATGGCGCGGCAGTTGCTGCTCGCGGCCGGCGGGAACGCCATGCTGATAGCCAAGATCGAACGCGCCGAGGCGGTGACCGAGGCGGCGCTCACCGACATCATGTCCGCATCCGACGGCATCATGGTGGCGCGCGGCGACCTTGCGGTGGAGGTGGGCGATGCCTCGGTGCCGGCGCTGCAAAAGCGCATGATCCGCATGGCGCGCGAAATGAACAAGCTGACCATCACGGCAACGCAAATGATGGAGTCGATGACAGACAGCCCCATCCCGACGCGCGCCGAGGTGTCGGACGTGGCCAACGCGGTGCTCGACGGCACCGACGCGGTGATGACCTCGGCCGAAACAGCCAGCGGCAAATACCCGGTCGAGACCATAGAGGCGATGAACCGCATCTGCATCGAGGCGGAAAAATCGCAGCCTGTGAGCCTTGACCAGGATTTCCTCAACCGCGTGTTCCAGCGTGTCGACCAGTCGATCGCCATGGCCGCCCTGTTCACGGCATTTCACCTCAAGGTCAAGGCCATCGCTTCGCTGACCGAATCCGGATCGACGGCGTTGTGGATGTCGCGCCTCAATTGCGGCGTGCCGATTTATGCGCTCACCTCGCAGACTTCGACGCGCTACCGCTGTAGCCTGTTCCGGGACACCTACCCGCTGGTGGTGAAGTACGTCGGCGACGATCGCGAGGAATTGCTGGCCGAGGCCGAGCGGGTGCTGGTGGAAAACGGCGCGGTCAAGGACGGCGACCTGATCGTGCTGACCATCGGCGAGCCGATCGGCAAGTCGGGGGGGACGAACACTATGAAGATAGTGCGCGTAGGGGATCGTACCAAGGCGTGAGTAGGACGCAGTTGTCGTACCTCTTCGCGCAGTCTTGCCTTTTATTAACAGGATAGTTAATAATGCCGAAAACCCTCCGCTCGAGAGGGAAACCCACCAACAGGAGGAGACACCGTGAAATCGATACGTACCAGCGTTATTGCGGCGCTTGCCGGTATTGCCGCGCTGACCATCACTTCGGGCGCCATGGCGCAATGGAAGCCGACCAAACCCATCAACGTCATCGTGCCCTGGGCCGCCGGCGGCGCCACCGACCAGATGATCCGCGTCACCGCGGCAGAACTGGAAGCGGCCCTTGGACAAAAAATCATCGTGCTGAACCAGCCCGGTGCATCCGGTTCGATCGGCACCAAGAACGCCCTCGAAGCGCCCAAGGACGGCTACACCTGGACTTCGGGCGCACCCAAGGACCTTGGTTCCTACAAGATCCTCGGCATGGTCGACACCACGGTGCAGGACTGGAACCTGTACCTGAACCTCGCGCTGCCAACCATCGTCAGCGTGTCGGTGAATTCGCCCTACAAGGACATGAAAGATTTGCTCGCGGCGATGAAGGCGCGTCCCGGCCAGGTCTCGGTGGCCACCGCGGGGGTGAACTCCAGCGGTCACACCGCCATGGAGCAGATCGTTGCCGCCACCGGCGTCAAGTACAAGCATGTCACTTATGACGGCGGCAACCCGGCGGTGATCGCCACCGTGGCGGGCGAGACCGAGGTCACGACGCAGCTCTCGTCCGAGCAGTCCGAGATGATCCGTGGCAAGCGCCTGCGCCCGCTCGCTGTTATCGGTGACAGGGCGATCGAGATCGAGGGCTACGGCAGCATCCCGCCGCTGTCGAATTTTGTTCCCGGTTTCAAGATCCCCGTCAGCTACTTCGGTATTTTCGTACCCAAGGGCGTGCCGGCAGAAGTGACCGCGACACTGAACAAGATCTGGACCGAAAGAATCGCCAAGTCGGAGGCGATCAAGAAATACGCCACCAGTCGCGGCGCGATGATGGTGGTCACTTCGGGAGACGAAGCGCAAAAAATCGCCTTTCCGGCGGTGCAGGACGCGGCCTGGCAAAAATTCAATGCCGGCCAGGCCAAGATATCGCCCGACACCGTCGGCATCCCGAAACCCTAGTCAAACACCGACCGACCCCGTCATTCCCGCGCAAGCGGGAATCCAGCGACTTTGAAGTTTGAATCGAACGACACTGGATCCCCGCTTGCGCGGGGATGACGAAACAGGGTTCCCTACCACTGGTTGCAAGTTTTTTCCGCATGCCGCAGGCGCGGCCATTGCGCGAATCCCACCTTGATTGACACATGAGCACTGAGCTTTCTGAAGACACCAAAGACGAAGTCTCGCCCCGGGCCGATTTCATTTCATCGCTGGTCTGGATAGCCTTCGGGCTGTCGGTGGCGACTGCGAGCTGGCGCATGGACCGCCTGGAGAGCCAGGGCGCGACCGTCTATACGGCCCCCGGGTTGGTGCCCGGCATCCTCGGCTCAATCATGCTGCTGCTCGGCATGCTGCTCGCGGCGCGCGCCGCGCGCTCGGGCGGACATCGGCTGTTGTCGACGCCGTGGGTTTTGTTCCCTGATGCGCGCGCCGTCATTACGCGCGTTGGCTGGGTGCTCGGGCTCAGTCTCGCCTACGCCGCGGGGCTGGTCGGCCACGGCGGCATTCCGTTCTGGCTGGCCACCTTTGTCTACGTATTCTTGTTCATCCTGCTGTTTGACTGGCGGATGCGCAGCGACAAGGGTGAGACCCCAAAGGGCGTTGTAATGGCGCTGGTATATGGTGCCGGTACGGCATTCCTGGTGAGTTACGTGTTCCAGGAAGTCTTTCTGGTGCGCCTGCCTTAGGGCAGCGACGGGGCAATCATGTTTAGCGGACTCATCGCCTTCGGTCACTCGATCTGGAGTTTTGTCACACCGGAATCGCTGCTCTACGTTTTTGGCTCGACCCTGATAGGCCTGATCATTGGCGCGCTGCCCGGCCTGACCGCGACCATGGGCCTCGCGCTGATGACCACGCTGACCCTCAAGATGGAACCGAGCCAGGCCCTGCTGGTGCTCATTTGCACTTACGTCGGCGCCATTTACGGCGGCTCGCGCTCGGCCATCCTGCTCAATATCCCGGGCACGCCGGCCTCGGCCGCCTCCTGCCTTGACGGCTACGCGCTCGCCCGTCAGGGCCATGCCGGTCGTGCCATGGGCATCGCCACCTCCGGCTCGGTGTTGGGCACCTTAATTGGCATGTTTTTCCTTGCGCTGTTCACGCCACTGCTGGGCGAGCTTGCACTCAAGTTCGGCGCCTACGAATTTTTCTGGCTGACGGTGTTTGGCGTGGTCATCTCGGGCACGCTCACCGGCGATGATCCGCTCAAGGGCTGGATGGCCGGTTTTCTCGGCCTGTTTGTCGCCGGCATCGGCCAGGAGGCGATATACGCCTTTGATCGTTTCAGTTTCGGCAATCGCGACCTCGCCGGGGGCATCGCACTGGTGCCCGCCCTGGTCGGCGCCTTCGGTTTTGCCGAACTCTTGTCGGTGATGAAAAAACACCAGTTGCCGGTAAAGATCAATCCTTTCGATTCGGTCATCCCGAAACTGGTTGATGTCACAAAATACTGGAAGACCATCCTGCGCTCCGGTTGCATCGGTACCTTCATCGGCATCGTGCCCGGCGTCGGTGAGGACGTTGCCGCCTGGTCTTCCTACGCCGCAGCCAAGCGCGCAAGCAAGGAGCCGGAACTGTTTGGCAAGGGATCCATAGACGGCCTGATGGCGGCCGAGACCGGCGACAACGCTTGCGTGCCCGGGGCGGTCATTCCGGTGCTGACGCTGGCGATTCCCGGGTCGGCGCCGGCGGCGGTGCTGATGGCGGCGATGTTGATTCACGGCGTGCAACCGGGCCCGATGATCATGGTGCAGTCGCCACAATTCGTCTATGACGTGGTGGCGATGATGATGTTTGCCACCATAGGCATCCTTTTTTACGGCCTGACCTTGACCAATCTGATGATCAAGGTGCTGCAGGTGCCGCAGACGGTGATGGTGCCCATCATCATGGTGCTGTGCACCGTCGGTTCCTTTGCCATAGCCGGTCGCTTGTTTGATATCTGGGTGATGCTCGGCTTTGGCATCCTTGGTTTCATCCTGCGCCAGCTCAATTACCCGATGGCCCCGCTGGTGCTGGGCATCGTGCTGGGCGACCTGCTGGAAAAAAGCCTGCGCCGCGGCCTGGTGCTTTCGGACGGCAGCCTCGAGCCCTTTTTCACGCGGCCGATTTCACTGGTGATGTGGCTTGCCATCGCCATCATCATCGCCATGCGTTTTGATTTCATTCGCGCGCTGCCGGCAAGGCTGCGCGCCACGTTGCGCGCCTAGTCCCGGCGCGTACTGACCGGGATGCAACAATGAATGCGCCGGAGAGAACCGCATTGCGCATCGACCTGCCGGCGGCGGGGCGCACGCTTGAGCGGTTTGAGCTGGGCATGCCGCGCAATTTTCCCTCGCGACCGGCGCGCGCCTTTACCCGGATAGCCTACTCCGCCGCACACGTGGTGGCCGACCCACTCGCCGCACAAGACCCCTGGCTTGACGCCGCCATCGACTGGGACGCCACCATCGCCTACCGCCGCCATCTCTGGTCGCTGGGCCTTGGCGTGGCCGAGGCGATGGACACGGCGCAGCGCGGCATGGGACTTGACTGGCCGACATCGCTCGAACTGATCCGCCGCTCGACCGACGCGGCGCGAGACCTGCCCGGAGCCTTGTTGGCGAGTGGCGCAGGCACCGACCAGCTGGCTGTCGAGGACGCGCGCAGCCTCGATGATGTCTTGCGCGCCTACGAAGAACAGCTCGCGGCGATAGAAAAACTCGGTGGCAGGATCATCCTTATGGCCAGCCGCGCGCTGGCACGGGTCGCCAAGTCGCCGGCCGATTACGAAAAAATCTACGACCGCATCTTGTCGCAAGTGAGCCAGCCGGTGATCATTCACTGGCTGGGTGAGATGTTTGATCCGGCCTTGTCCGGATACTGGGGTTCGGCCGACCACCACAAGGCCATGGACACGGCCGTCGGCGTCATCAACGCGCACGCCGGCAAAGTCGACGGGGTGAAGGTCTCGCTGCTCGACAAGGACAAGGAAATCGCCATGCGCCGGCGCCTCGCCAAGGGCGTGCGCATGTACACCGGAGATGATTTCAATTACGCCGAATTGATTGGAGGCGATCAGACCGGCGACGGGCAGGGCCATAGCGACGCCCTGCTGGGCATTTTCGACGCCATCGCCCCGGCGGCTTCCGCGGCTTTGGGTGAACTGGCCGCGGGCAATCGCGCCGCCTTTGACGAAATCCTCGCGCCGACGGTGCCGCTGTCGCGCCACATTTTTGGCGCGCCGACGCGCTTTTACAAGACCGGCGTGGTATTCCTCGCCTGGCTTAACGGCCACCAGGACCACTTTGTCATGGTTGGCGGCCAGCAGTCGGCGCGGTCGATACTGCATCTTGTTGAAACCTTCCGCCTCGCCGACCGCGCCGGACTGTTGTCCGACCCGCAGCGCGCCGTGTCACGCATGTGCCAGCTGCTGGCGGTGCACGGCATCGGCAACTGAGCTTCGCCACACATTAACCCAAAGGAGAACACGCCATGGCCCAACAGACTCCAGGCTTGCAGGAACAACATGCCAAGCTAAAGCCGCTTTCCTCGCGCTATATTGATGTCCCGTCGTTGCCCTGGCAGCCGACAAAATGGCCGGGCATCGAGATCAAGGTGCTGATGGAAGACCCCGACACCGGCCTGCAGACGGTGCTCACGCGCATGGCGCCAGGCGCGGTCCTGACCGACCACATGCACGTGCAGATTGAGCAAAGCTGGGTGCTCGAGGGCAGCCTCGTCGACCATGAGGGCGAGGTGACCGCCGGCAATTTTGTCTGGCGCCCGGCCGGCAGCCGTCATGTGGCCAGCGCACCCAAGGGCGCGCTGGTGCTCGGCTTTTTTCTCAAGCCCAACACCTTTTACTAGGCCGGAGCGCAGTTGGAAGTCGCCGCTGGCCCCGTGCCGCGCAAGCGCCGCCCCCTGGGGGGCGTTGCCGTGCCCGCGGTGCGCGATGCCGAGGCGACGCGCCAGCGCATCCTCGATGCCGCCGAGGTGGAGTTCTCGGGCAAGGGCCTCGCCGGCGCACGCGTGGATGTGATCGCCGCCGGCGCCGGTTCCAACAAGCGCATGATTTACTACTACTTCGGCAACAAGGAAAACCTTTACGTTGCCGTGCTCGAGCACGCCTACAGCCACATGCGCCGCGAGGAGAGCGGTTTGTCGCTCGACTCCCTTGATCCACTCGCGGCGATCCGCGCGCTGGTGCTGTTCAAGTTTGACTACTACGACTGCCACCCGGTACTGATCAGCCTGCTCAATGCCGAAAACGTGCACGGCGCGCGCTACCTGCGCCGCTCGCGCAATGTCACCAAGCTGTACATGCCGCTGGTCGAAACCCTTTCGCGCATCCTCAAGAGCGGCGCCAAAAAAGGCGTGATGCGCACCGGCATCGACCCGGTGGAGTTGTATGTGTCCATCGCCGCGCTGTCGTATTTTTATTTTTCCAACAAGGCGACGCTGTCCAATGCGTTTGGCCGCGCCTTTGACAGCGCCGCCGCGCGCAAGGCGCGCCGCACCCATGTGGTCGAGGTCATCCTCGGCTATGTGCGCCCCTGATGTAAAAACCGCAAACAAAGGAGCATGAAGATTGAAATTCGGTGACTTTGCCAAAATAAAATCGCTGCAGACCACTGCCGGCTTTCGTGAAAACCTGCAACGTCTTGATCTCGCCATGCCATGTGACGACGTGGTCGCGTCGGGGCCGGCATCGCCGCTCGGAGCCGCGCTCAAAGTCGGGCCGTTCACCATTGGCAACCGCTTCGCCATCCAGCCGATGGAAGGCTGGGACGGCAAGGAAGACGGCAAGCCCTCGGAGAACACCATCCGTCGCTGGCGCAATTTCGGCCTCTCCGGCGCCAAACTGATCTGGGGCGGCGAGGCGGTGGCGGTGCGCCATGACGGTCGCGCCAACCCCAACCAGCTGACCATGAACGCGGATAACCAGAAGAGCATCGCCGCCTTGCGCGATACCCTGGTCGCCGCCCACCGCGAAGCCATGGGCGATGACAAAGGCCTGGTGATAGGACTGCAGCTGACCCACTCGGGGCGGTTTTGCAAACCCAACGACAAGACGAAGATGGAGCCGCGCATTCTTTACCGTCATCCGATTCTTGACCGTAAATTCCACGTCGCCGCCGATCATCCGCTCTTTAGCGACGGCGAAATCCGCGCCCTCATCGACGATTATGTCGTGGCGGCGAAACGCGCCTGGGATTGTGGTTACCAGTTCGTCGACTTGAAGCATTGCCACGGTTATCTCGGCCACGAATTCCTTTCGGCCAAGACGCGGGCCGGCGAGTTCGGCGGCTCAATGGAAAACCGCTCGCGCTTTTTACGCGAACTGGTGGCTGGCATCCGCGCCGAAGTGCCGCAACTGGAAATCGGCGTGCGGCTCTCCGCCCTGGATCTTGTGCCCTTCAAGCCCGACCCGGCGCACTCGGGTCCCGATTCCGCAACCCTGGGCCCCGGCGTGCCCGACGATTATTCCGGCTGCATGCCTTACCGCTACGGCTTTGGCACCGATGAGGCCGACCCGGTCAAACCCGACCTTGCCGAGACGCGCGCCTTTCTCGAAGTTGCGCAAAACCTCGGCATACGCCTGATCAACATCACCCTGGGCAGCCCGTATTACAACCCGCACCTGACGCGCCCGGCCTTGTACCCGCCCTCGGACGGTTACCAGCCGCCCGAGGACCCGCTGATCGGCGTAATGCGCCATCTTGAGACGGTGCGCGACCTCAAGCAGGCCTTTCCTGGCATGGCCTTCATGGGCAGCGGCTACACCTATTTGCAGGAATTCCTGCCGCATGTGGCGCAGGCGGTGGTGCGCCAGGGCTGGACCGATTTCGTCGGCCTGGGGCGCATGGTGCTCGCTTACCCGGAACTGCCGGCCGACGTGCTGGCAGGGCGCCCGATGCAAAGGAAGCGCCTGTGCCGCACCTTCAGCGACTGCACCACGGCGCCGCGCAATGGCATGGTGTCGGGCTGCTACCCGCTTGATACCCATTACAAAAAATCACCGGAAATGGTGCGCCTGACCCAGGTGAAAAAGGCCGCCAACCTGGCCTGAAGCGCAGATTCGGCCTGCCCCGACCGGCCGCTCTCCGGTAAAATATCGGTTTCCCTATGACCGGACTGAAACCGGGCATTGGTGTCACTCAACGCTTTTTTTCGGAGTCCGTCATGCCACTCGTTTCCATGCGCCAACTATTGGACCACGCCGCTGCCGAGACGAACAAGGGGGCTAGCCCCCTTGTATATCCCCCGAGTCAGATTTAGAAACTGTTTTCAATTCCAGGAGTTTCACAATGCCACTCGTTTCCATGCGCCAACTATTGGACCACGCCGCTGAAAACGGCTACGGCCTGCCCGCCTTTAACGTCAACAACCTCGAGCAGGTCCAGGCCATCATGGAGGCGGCGAGCGAAACCAACAGCCCGGTGATCATGCAGGCCTCGGCAGGTGCGCGCAAATACGCCGGCGAGACCTTTCTCAAGTACCTCATCCAGGCGGCGGTCGATTCCTACCCCAATATCCCGGTGGTCATGCACCAGGACCACGGCCAGTCCCCCTCGGTGTGCGAGTCGGCGATGAAGCTGGGTTTTTCCAGCGTCATGATGGACGGCTCGCTCATGGCCGACGGCAAGAGCATCGCCGAATACGATTACAACATCGATGTCACCCGCCAGGTCGTTGCCGCCGCGCACAAGATCGGCGTGACGGTGGAAGGGGAGCTGGGCTGCCTCGGTTCACTCGAGACCATGATGGGCGACAAGGAAGACGGCCATGGCGCCGAGGGCACGATGACGCGCGAAATGCTGCTCACCGACCCGGACCAGGCCGCCGATTTTGTGCAGAAAACGCAACTCGATGCCCTGGCCATCGCCATCGGCACCTCGCACGGCGCATATAAATTTTCGCGCAAGCCGACCGGCGACATTCTCGCCATCGAGCGCATCAAGGCCATCAACAAGCGCATTCCCAACACCCACCTGGTGATGCACGGTTCGTCCTCGGTGCCGCAGGACCTGCTGGCCATCATCCGCGCCAACGGCGGCGAGATGAAGGAGACCTACGGCGTTCCGGTCGAGGAAATCCAGGAAGGCATCAAGCACGGCGTGCGCAAGATCAACATCGACACCGACATCCGCCTGGCCATGACTGCGGCCATTCGCAAATACCTGCACGAAAACAAATCCGAGTTCGACCCGCGCAGCTACCTCAAGCCGGCGCGCGAAGCAGCCAAGCAGATTTGCAAACAACGCTACGAACAGTTCGGCTGCTCCGGCATGGCCTCCAAGATCAAGCCGGTGGCGATCGAAAAAATGGCGCAACGTTACAGCACGGGTGAACTCGCACAGGTTGTGAACTAAAGACACACTGAACAATCCCGTCATTCCCGCGAAAGCGGGAATCCACCTTGAAGTTAAGCTTTGGTTTCATAAGTCAAAATGGATTCCCGCTTTCGCGGGAACGACGAAGTAGCCGGTAATCACGAAGTAGCGACTTGTTTTTAGTAGTTCCATCAACAGGAGACAGAAAAGAAAATGAGCACGGTAGGCATAGTCATGGGCAGCACCTCCGACTGGGAGGTGATGAAGGAGGCGGCGCAGCAACTGAAGAATTTCGGCGTCAGCTATGAGGCGCGGGCGCTGTCGGCCCACCGCACGCCGGTCGAACTCGAGGCCTGGATCAAGGACATGGAAAAGCGCGGCTGCAAGGCCTTCATCGCCGGCGCCGGCGGCGCGGCGCATCTTGCCGGTGTGGTCGCCGCGACCACCATGCTGCCGGTACTGGGTGTGCCCATTCCGTCCAAGTACCTCAAGGGCCTCGATTCGCTGTTGTCCACAGTGCAAATGCCCAAGGGCATCCCGGTGGCTACCTTTGCCATAGGCGAGGCGGGTGCGGGCAACGCCGGCCTGTTTGCGGTGGCCACGCTCGCACTTGGCGACAAGAAACTCGCCGCCAAGCTCAAGGCTTTTCGTGTCAAGCAGGCCGAATCCGTCAAGAACGCCAAACTTCCCTCACTCTGACAACCATGCCGACTTTGCTTAAAACCAGTATCAAAAGCCTGCCCTTCCTGCACAGCGGCAAGGTGCGCGACATTTACGCCGTCGGCGAGGACAAGCTGCTCGTCATCCAGACCGACCGGCTGTCGGCCTTTGACGTGATCCTCGACGATCCCATCGAGGGCAAGGGCGAGATGCTCACCGCCATGTCCGATTTCTGGTTCAAGAAACTCGGTCACCTGATGCCCAACCACCTCACCGGCATAGAACCCGAATCGGTGGTGCAGGGCGAGGACGAGCGCGCGCAGGTGCGCGGCCGCGCCATGGTGGTGAAAAAATTCAAACCGCTGTCCATTGAGGCCATTGTGCGCGGCTACATCATCGGCTCGGGCTGGAAGGACTACCGGAAGACCGGCGCGGTATGCGGCATCGCCCTGCCGGCCGGCCTGAAGGAAGCGCAAAAACTGCCGCAGACCCTGTTTACGCCCTCGACCAAGGCGCCGGCGGGCCAGCACGACGAAAACATTTCTTTTGAAGAGGCCGAGCAGCGCGTCGGCAAGGACATCGCCCGCCAGGTGCGCGATGCCGCCATCAATCTTTACACCCAGGCGGCAGAGTACGCCGCCACGCGCGGCATCATCATCGCCGACACCAAGTTTGAATTCGGCACCGATGCCGCCGGCAAGGTCTACCTCATCGACGAAATCCTCACCGCCGACTCCTCGCGCTTCTGGCCGGCGGCGCAATACCGGGTCGGCATGAGCCCGCCCTCGTTCGACAAGCAATTTGTGCGCGACTGGCTGGAGACGCAAAAGTGGGACAAAAAGCCGCCGGCACCGCGGCTGCCCGCCGATATCCTGGCCAAGACGGCCGACAAGTATCGCGAGGCCTTGCGCCTGCTCACGGCATGAGCGACGAACCGGTCGCCGTTCCCGAAGAACTTCCTGCAATTACACCCGCGGCCGACGGCGCGGCCGCAGTCCCGGCACCCGCACCGGTCGAGCCAATCCGTCCCGCCGTTGCGGCGGACGAGGAGGGCATCGCACAGGCGGCGCAAGTGTTGCTCCAGGGTGGCGTGCTCGCCTTCCCGACCGAGACGGTGTACGGCCTTGGCGCCGATGCCGGCAACGAAGCGGCGGTTGCGCGCATTTTCAAGATCAAGAAGCGGCCGCAAAACCATCCGCTCATTGTTCACATTCCGGATACGAGCCATCTTGACCGTTGGGCGGTGGAAATTCCGGACACCGCGCGACGCTTGGCCACACGCTACTGGCCCGGGCCGCTGACCCTGGTGTTGCGCCGCGCCGGGGGCGTGTCGGATACGCTCACCGGCGGGCAGGACACCATCGCCTTGCGCGTGGCGGCGCACCCGGTGGCCGAAGCCCTGCTCAAGGCGATGAGCGAAGGTGATGATGGCGCGCGCCGCATTGGCATTGCCGCGCCCTCGGCCAACCGCTTTGGCCGCATCAGCCCGACCAGCGCCGAACACGTGCGGCTTGACCTTGGCAACGACGCCGACATGGTGCTCGACGGCGGCCCCTGCGACGTGGGCATTGAATCGACGATCATTGATTTTTCCCGCGACGAGCCGGTGATCCTGCGCCCCGGGCGCATTGGCGCGGCCGATGTCGCCGCGGTCATTGGCATCGAGCCGCAAGGCACCGACGCTGCGGATGCTACGGCGCCCCGCGTGTCCGGCTCACTCGAAGCGCATTACGCGCCGCGCGCCAAGCTACGCCTCTTAAAGCGCACCGGCATCATCGACGCCTTGACGGCACACAAAGGGCAGCGCATCGCCGTGCTCGCCCTCGAAGTGAACGTGCCGCGCCTGCCGCCAGCCCTGGTGGTGGTGATGCCGGCAGTGGCCGCGAAGTACGCGCAGGCGCTGTATGCCAACCTGCGCGCCCTCGATGCCGCTGGCGCCGACATCATCCTGGTGGAAGCCCCGCCCGCTTCACCGGCCTGGGCGGGGGTGCACGACCGCCTCAGCCGCGCTGCGGCGGCGCATCCGGACAAGCCGGCTAAAAAGGGGTAATCGGCTCGAAACCCGCGCCAGTCGGTCCTTTCCAGCTGTTGGGCATTACTTCAGATAGTCTCCCGTCATTCCGGGGCCGCGTAGCGGAACCCGGAATCCATGGGGTTCGGCGCATCGCTACAAACTAACCCCATGGATTCCCGCTTTCGCGGGAATGACGGAGGGATTCGGTGTTTCCTCAGGAATCGGTCCAGGTTCCCGGCGTTTTCTCGCAAAAATTGTACTGCCCCGACGCGGTGCGCCCCTTGGCGCGGCTGGACATGTGCAGGGTGCGGCAGGTGACATCGGCGCGCTTGAAGGTCTTCATGACTTTCAAGGATCCGCTCGCCGTAGTTGCCGGATTGGACCATTTGCGGGACTCGCCGTCGGCGCCCTTGGAGAGGATGTCGGTGCGTGCTTCGCCAAAAATCTTGTGGTCTTCCGGGGTGAAGTAGGTGAACGGCGAGTCACTCATGAAGCTGAGGTTGCTCTGTGCCATGGCCGGCGTGGCCGAGACAAATACGGTGGCGAGCAAACTGTAGAAAACCCAAGCGTTCAGTTTCATGGAGCGAGTCCTTTTTGGTGGGGCGGGGCCGGTTGGATACCCTGGTCAGCCAAGTGCAAATTTTATCACTAGTCGAAAGCGGCGGCCGTTCCGGCGAGGGTGGTCGTGCGGCAATATTACGCCGCAGCAGGCGTCGCAGGCCCCCTGTGTGTTATCAGCCGGCCGAAGTTCTCCAGGGAAATGAGATGGGCGTAAATTCGGCCCATGATGCCCTTTTTGATCAGGTTTTTGTGCTGGGCGGCGTTGAGGAACTCGAGCTTTTTCTCGTCCACGCGAAACATGCCCGATAAATTGAGTGCCGCGCCGCCGGTGACCTGGGCCTGCAGGGTGAACGGCTCGAACAGTGCGTAATCGGTAAGGATGCCGCACATTTCGCGGCTGCGTTCGATGTCCGCCTCGTATTCGCGCAAGAGTTGCTCGATCGGTTTCCAGGTTTCCAGCGGCGCACCTTTGTCATCAAACAGCATCTCGCCCTCGTCGCTCAAGAACGCCTGCTCGACGCAGATCAGGCGCTGCTCCTGCTCCACGCCGTCCCTGGTGACGCGCGACATGCAAAACGGGTAGCGCCGCACATAGGCGGGCAAATAGACCTGCGGGTCCCACTTGCCGTCCTTGACGAAAAGGTTCTCGCCGTTGGCAAGGCCTATCACCGCCACCGGTGAGTAACTGCGACCGCTGTCGGAGGTGGCGAACACCAGCGGGTAGTCGTGGCAGGCGACAGAGAACTCGACATAGCTGATTGGAATGGCGTTGGTCGTGCCGGCAAAGCCGGGCAACTCACCTGCGTGCGGCAGTTTGACCTTTTTGGTGCGGTCGAAGGGGACGATTTCCTTGTAGCCATAAGGTGGACTGATTTGCATGGCGGCTTCCTTGAAGTTCAGCGTTTATCATAGCATCGCGCCGCTCGCGGTGATTGCTGCAAGGGTCTGTTTCGTCTAGAATATCCCGGCGATAAGGTACAAATGGGGAAGTAGCTCAGCTGGGAGAGCGCCGCGTTCGCAATGCGGAGGTCGGGAGTTCGATCCTCCTCTTCTCCACCATTTCACATTTCCAACAGTGTTCAAAGAAGGCCGGAAATCTCCAATCTTCATAGGAGAACCGGCCTTTTTCTTTCCAACACTATCCCATTTGGTCTATTTCAATCCAAAGCGTTTTGGGGGGCATTTTCAATTTCTCAAAAGACGATGCCCCCGGAATGCCGTTAAGCGATGCGTTCGTTAAGAAATTAAAGCCGTCGAGCAAACCCTTGCGGGTATTCGATGGGGTGGCCTATACCTTGAGGCATCTATATAAGCTGAAAACAGGGGCGCAGGTTATTCGGCTGCAGCGACGCAAAGCGTGACTGGATGGAAGATATTATCATCTGATGATATGTTCCAGCATGCGTGAAGATTACGGAATCGCTACCCTCATCGATTTACACGACCAGATCCTTGATCAAGGTGATGGCTACTGGATCAAACTTGAGGCGTGGCGTGTAGCGGTGACCGACGAAATTCCGCATGGCATTCGTTACTCGCTGACATTGCATGAGCCTTACGGGAAGCGCATTCTTGGTTACGACAACGCACATGCGGTGAAGCCGTCCAAGAAACTCAAATTTGCCGGCCGGCGATTGGCATACGATCACAAGCACAGGCATTTCAGCGACAAGGGCGTGCCCTATGGGTTTCAAGACGCACAACAACTGGGTTTCAAGACGCCCAACAACTGTTGGTTGATTTTTTCGCTGAAGTAGACCGCGTGTTACAGGAGATCAGACAGTCATGAAAGCTATCGTCATCGGCATCATGCCGCAGACCGGTATCCGCAAACGGATGTTGTCCATCGCCCGGGGCGAATACAAACCCAAACCCTCCGACCCCAAAATCTGGTTCACTTCGATGCGTTCACTGGCCGAGGTATTGAGTGACGAAAATCGTGTGCTGTTGAAAGTCATTCAAGAAGCCAAGCCGCAATCCATTTCCTCGCTTGCCGAACTGACAGGGCGCAAGTCGAGCAATTTGTCGCGCACTCTCAAGACAATGTCCAACTACGGTTTTGTCCAGATGAAACGGGAAAAGAATCAAGTTCGGCCGGTTGCCATGGCAACTGAATTCAGGATCATGGCGTGACTGTATAGCTATCCGAGACTGCACATTGGCCGGGGAGCTAAATCGACCCCAAAGTGGCTCAGTTTTGGACGGAAATCAACGAGCGGTCATAAAAGCAGACATAAATGCGGACTAAAAGAACGTTATAAAGAATATAACATATTGATATATAATTACTTATGTCTAAAAAAGAACCGGTCATTAAAGCGGACATAAATGCGGAAAAAGACCGGGGTGAAACCACCTCGCTCATGGAGCCGTTGCTGGTCGCTGAGGGCTCGCGGCATCGCTCGGGCCTGATCGATCTCGCGCTGGAATTGGCACAGAGGAGCGCCGGTTTCCGGCGCTCATTGCCCGAAAGCATTCTTACCTCGCTGGGCGACCTTGTGCGGTCGATGAATTGCTACTACAGCAACTTGATCGAAGGCCATGATACCCACCCGATCGATATCGAGCGCGCACTCAGGGGCGACTACAGCAACGACACCCAAAAACGCGATCTCCAGTTAGAGGCGAAGGCGCATATCGCTGTCCAGCAATGGATCGATAATGGCGGCCTCAAAGGCGGCGCCGTTGCAGCGAGCTCGATCTGCGAGATTCACCGGCGGTTTTGCGAACACCTGCCAGAGGACCTCCTGTGGGTCGAGGATCCCAAGGCCAAGGAAAGGATAAGGATCGTTCCAGGCGAGCTGCGCCATCGCGATGTCAAGGTCGGGCGGCACGTCCCCGTCAGCGCACCCGCCGTGCCGCGTTTTCTGGAGCGCTTCGAATTTGTCTACTCGAGGCTCGGGAAGACTGAGACCATTCTTTCTGCGGCGGCCGCGCATCACCGTCTGGCATGGATTCACCCTTTTCTGGACGGCAATGGCCGCGTGACGAGGCTGGTTTCGCACGCGACGCTTTTGGGAGCGCTTGAGACCGGCGGGGTGTGGTCCATTGCGCGCGGGCTTGCGCGCAATGTGGATGCCTACAAGGGACACCTTGCCGCCTGCGATCTGCAGCGTCGCAACGATCTTGACGGGCGGGGCAATCTGAGCGAAGAAAGTTTGGTGGAATTCACGCGTTTTTTCCTAACGACGTGCATCGATCAGGTTGCCTTTATGGAGGGGTTGATGCAACCCGACCAGTTGCGCGCGCGTATCCTAATATGGGCGCAAGAGGAAATCCGCCTCGACCGACTGCCGCAAAAATCCAGCGCGGTCCTCGAAGCCTTGCTCTATCGTGGCGAACTTCCGCGAGGGGACGCCGCCGAGATCATCGGCACCGGGGACCGCCAGGCCCGCCGCATCGTCGCGGCATTGACAGACCGGGGCGTGCTCGCGTCCGAAAGCACGCGCGCGCCGTTGCGTCTCGCATTCCCTGCCACGCTCGCATCGCGTTGGATGCCGGGATTGTTTCCTGAGCGAACAGCATAGTCCTCGGGACTTAATCAAAGACTCCGCAATTGTATAGCCCAAGCGAGACGCTCGAATTCATGCCAATCGAATCCATCCCAAAATTCACCGGCTCTGCGGCCAAACTGTGGGAAAGCATTCCAACTGACACCCGCAGAATGTTGCTCTCGAATGTGTGGTGCGGGAGTCGTCGAAGGGATGTCACCATCACCAACTTCTCGGGTGTGTTCAAGGTGGGGGATCTACTGCTTGTCGGTAAATGTTCCGAATGCCATGGCGATGTCGCGAGACTGATCGAGAGTCGGTGAATATCGGCCCGTCACAAGCGCCGGCGAGATCTACCTGAAATTGACAGTGGTTGATGAGGTTCTCATCGTTTCGTTCAAGGAGCTATAGCCATGAAATGCCCAAACTGCGGAGCGGCGAAATTGGTGCGTGACACGCGCGACATGCCCTACGCCTACAAAGGTCCCGCAATCCCGCGCAGAAAAACCTCAGGCTCCTGCCAGCGCCGAACGCAGGCGCAGGTGCGCAACAAACGGATCGAAGTCCCTGTCGCTGTATAGAAGGGACAGCCTGCTCTCGATGCACCGCGTGGCAATCACAGTGTCAATCGTCTTGCGCACGGTAATGCCGAGCGACCGCAGCGCGCGAAAGTTTTTTGCCGCTTGAATGGCTATGTCTTGCCCCGCCAAATCCACGATCACCAGTGAAGTCAGAAGTTTCTTGGCCTGGTTGAAGTCTTTGTCACTCACAAAGCCTTGCAGTACTTCCGTCAGAATCAGATCGCCGGTCGCAATCGGCTCGGTGCCAAGCAACGCGTCAAGCTTTTCTGTCTCTGGAGTCGGTATCCCGCGAAAGTAGTCGATCCAAACGCTGGAATCGACCAAAATCACCTATCAGTCCTCATCGCCTCAAGGTCACCGTCCCAGTCAAGCCTGCCACGAAAGCGCCGTATCTCCTCTTGCTGCCGTAAGCGCAGCAAGGTGCGAAGCCCGAGCTCCACCGCTTCGCGTTTGGTTGTCAATCCTGTCACCCGAAGCGTGTCCTTCATGAGTTTGTCGTCGATCACGATATTGGTGCGCATGGTGTGTATTCTTTCGTAATATCGTACACATTCTATGCCTCTGTGCGGTACTTCGCAACCAGAACCCGCTCTAGATGGACCGGGTATTATTTTTGGCCTGCTGTGGGTACCGCCTGCAACCCTGCGATATGTATCAGGCAGCGGCGGGACATGCTGAAAAAGTGGGCGACCCATCCAGGCAAGTTGAAAGCAGGGACGCAGCCTGTTCGCTTTCGGCGGTAGAAGGCGTTACTGGCGTGCCGGTCGATGGCTGCAGCCCGGATTGGGCCCTTTGTAACGTAAAATATGGTCCGCGTGGAGGTGTGGCAGAGTGGTCGATTGCACCAGTCTTGAAAACTGGCAAGGGGCAACCCTTCGTGAGTTCGAATCTCACCGCCTCCGCCAATTTGGAATCCAGACGCGTCCAAATCAGGCCGGAAATTCCACCCTGCCTGTGCAAACCGATCACAGCGGCCAGATACAGCCAAGCCTCTGCCGTCTGGATGTGTGGGTAATGTCACCCGCCCGTACACTGCTTGCCCGGGCGGGTTTGGCTGCCGGCTGAGCCTTTGCGCGGTAAAATACACGCTCATAAAAACACCGCGCCGGAAGCCCCTTCCGGCCGCTTGTGAAAGTCCGCCGTGACCATCCGCTATATCGTCAAACCCAATCTTTACAAGGACTCGGTCGCGCTGATGCGCATTGCCGAGACGGCGCAGGCGCGCGAGGGCGTGAAGCGCGCCACGCTGCTGATGGGCACCGCCGCCAACAAGGACATCCTCGCCGAGGCCGGGCTGCTCGATGCGGCCGTGTCGGGCGCCGGCGCCAACGACGTGATGATGTTCGTCGAGGCCGATGACGCGGTGATGGCCGATGCACTTGCAGAGATCGAGCACCTGCTCGCCGGCGGTGCCGCCAAGGGCGGCGCCACAGATGTCGCCGCGATGCTGCCGCGCTCGCTCGCCATGGCGGTGGGCGCCAATTCGGGCGGAACGCAGTCGGGCCTGGCGCAAATTTCGGTGCCCGGACCCTACGCCGCCGCCGAGGCGCTCAAGGCCTTGCGCCTTGGCATGCATGTGTTCATGTTCAGCGACAACGTGTCGATCGAGCATGAACTCGCGATCAAGCAGGTGGGCGTGCGCAAAGGCCTGCTGGTGATGGGGCCCGATTGCGGCACCGCCATCATCAACGGCGTGCCCCTCGGATTTGCCAATGTGGTGCGCAGCGGATCCATAGGCATTGTCGCCGCCTCGGGCACCGGCCTGCAGGAAGTGACGACGCAAATCCACCGTCTCGGCGGCGGCGTGTCGCAGGCCATAGGCACCGGCGGGCGCGATGTCTATGCGGCCATAGGCGGCATCACCATGCTGCAGGCGCTCGATGTGCTGGCCGCCGATGCGGCGACCAAGGTCATCGCCATCGTCTCCAAGCCGCCGGCGCCCGCGGTAACCGAAA
The DNA here is from genome assembly GCA_945861875.1 of Bordetella parapertussis. Taxonomy (GTDB): domain Bacteria; phylum Pseudomonadota; class Gammaproteobacteria; order Burkholderiales; family SG8-39; genus CAITSH01. Next base: position 7,136 of record CAMAWC010000039.1, on the reverse strand, counting down.
AAGTCATGGCGCGCCTCGCCGCCATCGGCAAACCGGCGGTGGTGTTGTTCCTCGGATCCGACGCCAAGGGCGGTGCCGCCAACGTGCGCACCGTGGCGACATTGTTCGATTGCGCCGCCCAGGCGGTGTCCTTCGCCGGCGGCAAGGCCGCGCTCGCCGAACAGGCGGCCAAGGTACCGACCATAAAATTTTCCCAAAGCCAGCGCTGGCTGCGCGGGCTTTATTCTGGCGGCACCTTTTGCACCGAGGCCCAGCTGATCTGGAAGCAGCTCGGCCTGCGCACCTGGTCCAATGTGCCGGTGGACAAGGCCGATGCGTTGCCCAATCCCAAGCAGGCGAGCCGCGAGCACAGTGCCATCGACCTCGGGGATGATGAATTCACCGTCGGCCGTCCGCATCCGATGATCGACCAGGCGGCGCGCATCGAGCGGCTGCTCAAGGAAGCGGCCGATCCGGAAGTGGCGGTGATCCTGCTCGACGTGGTGCTCGGTTACGGCGCGCACGCCGATCCCGCCGGTGCGCTGGCGCCGGCGATTCGCGAAGCCAAAGCGATTGCCGCGAAAGGCGGCCGCGAACTGGCCATCGTTGCGTTTGCCTGCGGCACCGACGAGGACCCGCAACCGCTCACCGTCCAGGACAAGGCGCTTGTCGCCGCCGGGGCGCTGGTGGCGCAATCGAGCGTCGCCGCCGCGCGACTGGCCGCTGCACTGCTTGCCGGCGTCAAGGCTTAGGATTCGCAGATGTCATTGCGAGGAGCAGAGCGACGAAGCAATCTCCCGGTATTGCTTCGGACTCCACAATGGCAACGAGATTGCTTCGCGAAGTTTATCCCCGGAGGGGACTTCGCAATGACAAGGCATCCATGAAGCGCGTCGTCGTCGCAGGCTTATGGAAGGGCACGCCGACATGAAGCGCGTCGTCGTCGCCTTGGGCGGCAACGCCGCCTATCCGCCCAGCATCAAGGGTACGGCCGAGGAGCAGCTCGAGCTGATGGCCGGCGTGTGCCGGCATTTTGTCAGCATCATTCGCGCCGGCTACAAGCTCATCCTCACCCACGGCAACGGCCCGGTGGTGGGCAACATCCTCTATCGCATGGCGCAGACGGCGCGCGAGATTCCGCCCATGCCCATGGACGTGTGCGTGTCGCATTCGCAGGGCGGGCTGGGCTACATGCTGCAGCAAAGTTTTTCCAATGTGCTGCACGACGAGGATGTGCAGGCGACGGTGTCGGCCGTGGTGACCGAGGTCGAGGTCGACGCCAACGACCCGGCCTTTCGCAACCCGACCAAGCCGGTGGGGCGGTTTTTTACCGAAGCACAGGCCAAGGCCTTCGCCGTCGAGACTGGCTGGGACTTTATCGAGGACTCGGGCCGCGGCTGGCGCCGCGTCGTGCCCTCGCCGCGGCCGCTGCGCATCCTCGACCTGCCAACAGTGCTCGCCCTGCTCAACGCCGGCATCATTCCCATTACCTGCGGCGGCGGCGGCATTCCGGTGGTGCGCACCAGCGAGGGCCGCTTCAAGGGTGTGCCGGCGGTGATAGACAAGGACCTCACCAGCGCCATGCTCGCGGCCGAGCTTGGCGCCGGCGCGCTGATCATGCTCACCGGCGTCGAGCGTGTTTCACTCGATTACGGCAAGCCGACGCAGCGCGAGCTCTCGCACATGAGCGTGGCCGAGGCGAAACAGCATCTTGCCGACGGCCAGTTTCCGCCCGGCAGCATGGGCCCGAAAATCGACGCCGCGCTCACCTATCTCGAGCGCGAGCCGGCCGGCAAGGTGGTCATCACGTCCCTGGAACACGCCTTCGACGCGCTCGAAGGGCGTTCGGGCACCACCATCACGCCATGAACAAAACGCCCTGTCATTCCGGCGACCCCGACCGTCATTCCCGCGCAAGCGGGAATCCATGGGGTTCGGGGCAACCCCCATGGACCCCCGCGTCCGCGGGGGTGACGGCTAAAGGTGAGGGGTCAGCTCCACATACGATGGATTCGGTTTTGCCGGTGACGGAGTCTGCCTTGCCAATCGCAGCACTCGGCGCGCTCGCGTACGTCGCACTCGTTCGCAGCGGCGGCAGGCTGCGTCCGCTGCCGGCGTTTCCCGACTCGCCTTACCTGCTGGCCGGCGATGACATCGTCTGGCTGGGCGGGGAGGGTGGCACCTGGCATCCGCGCCGCATACTGCTCGCAAATGCCCAGCTGGCGGTAAGACGGGGGTTTCGCCGAGAATTCTCGGCGCCCGTCGAACAGCTTCGACCTACCGGTCGAAGCGCGCTCTGCAAGGGGCTTTCCAGCCGGTTGCTGGTTTCAGTCGAGGGTGCGAGCGTGTGGCAGCCGGCCGCCTCGCCGCGTCTCACGGCAGAACAAGGCGCGGCCGCCTGCAGCCGCATCAGCGCAAATATCAGCGCCATCGGCACACCCGCCGGTTTTGGCCTGCTGCTTGCCGGGGCGCCCCTGGCGTTTCCGCTTGATCGCGCGCCGGCCAAGTTGCGCCTGCTTGCAGACAGCCTTGCAAGCGACGATGCGCTGGCGTTTGCTTCCGCCGCGCTGCCCTTGCTGGGGCTCGGCCTCGGCCTCACGCCCTCGGGCGACGACCTGGTGGGCGCCTGCCTGTTCGCGCGCCGCCTGCGTGGCGACACGCCGGCTTGGCAGGCCGCTGCTGAAAATCTCACCGCCGCCGCCGCGGTGCGCAGCAACAGCATCAGCGCGGCGCTGTTTGGCGACCTTGCGCGCGGCGCGGCGTATGCGCCGCTGCACGACTTCGCCGCGGCTGTGGGTGGCGGCGATGCGGAATTCTTCGCCGCAGCGCGCGCGCTGTGCGCCATCGGCCACTCCTCCGGCTGGGATATGCTGACCGGTTTTTTGCTCGGTGCCGGCGGTGCAATAAGCTGGAAAGCCGCGCCAGGTAAGGCTTTCCAGCCGATTACCGATTTCAACGGGATATAAGCTCATGACCCAAGACCTGCTCGATCGCAAGCTGACGGTGCTCAATGTGGGCATCGATACCTTTACCCGCAGCATCACCGAAGCCGGTGTCGCCGCGCAACACCTCGACTGGCGGCCCGCGGGCAACGGCGACCCGGAACTGGGCTGGAAACTGGCGCAACTGGCCGGGGACGCCACCGACCCGGCTTGCGCCGGTTCAAAAATCGACAAGGCCAACGCCGAGGCGAGTGCGCGTATGCTCGCCGCCCAGCCGGTGCTGGTGGACGTGGCGCTGCGCGCCGACGAAATCTGGCCCGAGCTGTGGGCAAAAGGCCGGCGCGTGCTCACCCACGCCGGCGCGCCGGTGGCCTGGGACACGATGTGCAGCCCGATGCAGGGCACGCTGATCGGCTCGATGATTTACGAGGGCTGGGCGAAAGACGACAAAGAGGCGCGCGCCATGCTCGCCGCCGGCGAAGTCGAGTTCATGCAAAACCACGATTTGGCCGCGGTGGGTCCGATGTCCGGCACCATCTCGCCCTCGATGCCGGTGTTCGTGGTGAAGAACACCAATCGCGGCAACATGGCCTACACCAATTTTTCCGAGGGCATAGGCAAGGTGCTGCGCTTTGGCGCCTACAGCCAGGAGGTCATAGACCGGCTCAAGTGGATGGAGCGCGTGCTCGCGCCGGCGTTGAAGGCCGCGGTGAAGGACATCGACGGCGGCATCGACCTCAAGGCCATACAGGCGCAGGCGCTGTTGATGGGCGACGAGGTGCACAGCCGCAACGCCGCAGCCACGGCACTGTTTCACATGGCCATAGGCGGTGCGCTGGCCGGCAGTGCCGCGATCGAGCGCGCGCAGGCGCGCGAGGTGCTCGATTTTGTCGCCCGTACCTCGCAGTTCTTCCTGAATTTGTCGATGGTGGCGAGCAAGGCCATCATGGATGCGACCCACGGTGTGGAGCACTCGTCCATCGTCACCGCTATTGCGCGCAATGGCGTGACGACGGCCATTCGCGTCAGCGGCCTGGGCAAGGCCTGGTTCGAGGCGCCATCGGACACGCCGCAAGGCCTGTTCTTTCCCGGTTACAAGCAGGAGGACGCCAATCCCGACCTGGGTGATTCGGCGATTTGCGAAACCGCCGGCTACGGCGGGCAGTCACTGGCCGCTTCCCCGGCACTGGTGCAACTGGTCGGGGGCACCGTGGCCCAGGCCATGGCCTACTCGCGCGAGATGTACCACATCACCTGGACGCGCAATCCGTCGCTGTCCCTGCCGACCCTCGAATTCGAAGCGGCGCCTTCGGGCATTGACGTGCGCAAAGTGGTCGATACCGGCATCCGCCCGGTGGTCACAACGGGTATTGCGCACAAGCAGGCCGGCATCGGCCAGATCGGCGCCGGCATTGTGCGTGTGCCGATGGACTGCTGCGTCAAGGCGGTGCTCGCCTTGTCGGACAAGCTTTCCGTTTAGCACGGCAGCGCGAGCGCCCCGACTTTCGCGGCGCACAGTTCGGTCGGCGACGATTACGGCCGACTGAGTGGCCCCGGATCGGGGCGGCGCACAGGCAGCTTCAGCTTGCCTGCTCCCAATCCTCGACCCGCAGGCCCGCCACCCGGCTGAACTCCTTGGTGTTGTGTGTCACCAGCATCAGGTCATGCGCGCGCGCGATCGCGGCAATCATCAAGTCATTGGCGCCGATCGGTGTGCCCTGCGCTGCCAGGTCAGCGCGTATCACTCCATAGTCATGCGCGCATCGATCATCGAACGGCAGGCTTTGCAGCGGCGCCGCAAAGTACTCCAGGCGTTTCAGGTTGAATTCGACGCGCGCGCTGCGTCTTGCGCCGTACAACAACTCCGCCTTGACGACGCTGCATAGAACAAGATCGGCGGGTTGGCGGGCGCTGTAGCGCCGCATCAGCTCTGCATCGCTGGAATTGAGAAGGCCGATGCAGGTGTTCGCGTCGAGCAGGTATTTCATTCCAGCGGCAGACGTTCTTCGGGCAGGCCCGAAGGCTCGTGCCTTATCAGGGCGTCATGCGCCACGCCAGCGATTCGTTCGAAGTAGTCCTTCGGCCAGCCCTGGCTGACATCGCGTTTGACCAGTTCGGCCACGTAGCGGGAAACCGGCTGCTTTGCCAGTGCGGCGCGCGCCTTGATCTGCTGGGCAACATCATCCGGCACGTAGAAGTGTAGTTGAGGCACGCTATTCTCCCCGCATATATGTGCTATATGTGGATTCTATCCCGGATTGGGGCCGGGTAGGGGGTGGACGGGCTGATCGCGGCTTGTCTTCACGCAAACCGCGGGTTGACCGAGGTGTTTCGCGGGCAGTCGGGTTGCTTACGGCTTGTCGTTTGCTGCCGGACTTTCAGCGCTGTCGCGCATGCCGTTCTTGAAGCCGCGCACCGCGCCGCCGAGGTCGTTGCCGGCGTTGCGTAATTTCCTGGTGCCGAACACCAGCATGACGATCACCAGAACGATGCCCCAGTGCCAGATGGAAAAACTGCCCATGCCACTCTCCTTGAATAACTATGTTTGCGGTCGCCTGCCGGACGAGTCCGGCATGGCGACCCGGTTTTCCGGCTTACTCGGGTTCGTCGGCGGGGTCGGTAAACGCCCAGGGTTCGCTGTCCTCGACAAGCGAAAGCGCCTCGTCAATATCGCAATCCTCGAATGCTGCGGATGACTGATCGTAGCCTGACTCCATCATCATTCTCATTTCATGTCTCCTTTGAAGTTCACCGGTGTCGCCGGCGGTGTTGCCGGGTTTGTCGGTGGCCGTTTGCGAATCAGCGCGTTCGACCGTGAAACCACTATAAGGCTGCGGCCGGCGGCAGCACTATGGCAACAGTGTCCGAATCAGGTAACCCGGTGTAACCGCGGGCCGGCAGCCGGTAACCGGCAAGCGCAGCCGATCGGTCGATTTGCACCGCTATTCATGCCTTTCCCGCACCGCCGTTTCAGGTAGTCTTCGTTACTCAAAATCCCGCGAGAATATCACCCATGTTCATGCCTTTGCTTGCCGCTATCCGCCAAACCCGCCGGGCCGTGCCGGTCTTGTTCGCCGCGCTGTCTACCACGCTCTGTGCCGCGCTTTGTGCCATATGGTTCACGCCGGCCCTCGCGCAGCAGCCGGCTCCCGCAGCCTTCAGTGTGGGCGTGCTGCCCAACATCAGCGCCCGCCTGATCCTCGGCCAGTACCAGCCCCTGAGTGAATTCTTCGCGCGCCAGCTCGGCCGCAAGGTGGAGATCGTCACCGCCGCCAATTTCAAGGCCTTCGCCGAGGCGACGCGCAACCGCGAGTACCAGCTGATCGTCACCGCCCCCAACCTGGGACGGCTGGCGCAAAAAGATTCGCAATGGGAGCCGCTCGCCTCGTATGAGCCGCTCATTCCGGCGCTGCTGGTGGGCTCGGCCGCCAATGCAGAATCATCGGTGCAGGCTGCGGTGCAGCAATTGCGCGGCAAGTCGCTCGCCCTCGCCAACCCGCAGTCGTTGGTGGCCCTGGTCGGGCTCAAATGGCTGGCCGACCAGGGCCTGCGCCAGGACCAGGATTTCAAGGTGGTCCAGGTGGCCAATGACGACAGCCTTGGCACCTTGTTGCTCAACGGCGAGGCGCCGCTGGCCATGATGAGCATGGGCGAGTTTCGTGCCAAACCCGAAGCCATGCGCAAATCCCTGCGTGTGGTGACCGAAATGGCCAGGCTGCCGGGCTTTCTTGTCATGGCCAATCCGCAAATGCCCGCCGCCGACAAGGAGCGCCTGAAGGCGCTGGTGCTCGCCTTCCCCGGCAGCGAAGAGGGCCAACGTTTTTTTGCCCTGACCGGCCTCACCGGTATCAAGCCTGCTGAAGAAAAAGACCTGAAGTTCCTCGACGCCTTCAACGACGTCACGCGCCGCAGTCTTGGTTTGGGCGGTTGACGCAAACGAGCGCCCCGGCCTGCCGGTGTGTGCCCGGCAAGGACGCGAAGGTGCTAGCGCATTTTTTACCAATAATGGCATCGCCAAAGCGCAAGCCCCACCCGGCAAGCAACCATCAGTCGTGTTTGTATTGATTTAGGCTCATTTAGCGAATAATGTTGTTGAACTCATGCTCTGACCGCCAGAGCGAGCAACCGTGCGGGATCGGGGCTGAAGCGGGGCGACCGGTCGAGAACTCTAAACCATCCGAGGTAGTTGGTGAGGTATTTCGTGGCAACACCCTT
>CAMAWC010000038.1 GCA_945861875.1 Bordetella parapertussis | reverse complement strand
GTCCGTCATTCCCGCGAAGCTTGTCCTCGAATGCCTTAATCGGGGAGCGGGAATCCACCTTGACCTAAAGCGTGGATTCATTGAGTCAAAATGGATTCCCGCTTTCGCGGGAATGACGATTTATGGACTTAATCAGAGCTTCCCTAAATAAGTGCCATTGGCTGCTGGCGCGAGTTTTCAGTGACTGATCCCCTGAAGCTTCAGCCCCTCATTTCGCGGTGATACACCGGAATGTCCATGCTCGGCGGGTGCTTGGGTACCTGGAAAAACAGGTCCGCCACCCAGCCGCGGTGATAACTGCAATGGGTGATCACGTGCAGGGCAATGTCGCCGCGGCGCATGCTGCCCTTGTTGCCGCCGATCAGGGTGAAATCCACCGTCTCGTCGGCCTGCGCCTCGGTCAGCTTGTCCGCCCAGTCTATGTACCAGGCGTCGATCACCTGCTGCGCTTCCCATAATGGCGCGAGTTCGGTGTGTATCTTGTGGCTGAGCGCCTGGATGCCGTGCTCGCGTCCTTCAAGATGGGCCTGCCAGATCAGGTGCACGACATACTGGTGGTTGAGCGTGTTGACCATGTTCTTGAACAGGGTGGTGCGCTCTTTCACCGCCTCGCCCTCGGGCAGGGCGGCGACGGCATCGAACATTTTCTTGTTCGCCCAGGCGTTGTAGCGCGTGAGCATTTTTATTTGGCTTGTACCCGACATGGTGCCGCCTCCTTGCAGACTTGGGGAAGCGGCATTGTAGGCGGCTTTGGCAGCCCGCGGTGACTGGAGCGCGGGCGCGGTTTCGCCTACACTGCGTCTTCTCGAAAAGGAGCGACGAATGCAACGACGCAAGCTGGGCAAAAGCGGACTTGAGGTCTCGGCACTGGGCCTGGGCTGCATGGCCATGACCAATCTCTACGGCCCGGTGGACGAGGCCGAGGCCATCGCCACGGTGCGCGCGGCGCTCGATGCCGGCGCGGATTTTCTTGATACCGCCGACGCCTATGCCGACGGCAAGAACGAGGAATTGCTGCGCCGCGCGCTGGCCGACGGTTACCGCAAAAAAGCCCTGATCGCGACCAAGTTTGGCAACGTGCGCACCGCCGATGGCAAGCCCGGTGCCAACGGCCGTCCCGAATACGTGATCGAAGCCTGCAACAAAAGCCTCGCGCGCCTTGGTGTGGAGGTGATCGACCTTTACTACCAGCATCGCGTCGACCCGGCCGTGCCGATCGAGGACACGGTGGGTGCGATGGCCGGCCTGGTGAAGCAGGGCAAGGTGCGCTATCTCGGGCTGTCCGAGGCCGGTGTCGACACCATACGCCGCGCCGCCGCCGTGCACCCGATTGCCGCGCTGCAGACCGAGTATTCGCTGTGGTGCCGTTTTGTCGAGGCCGACATCCTCCCGTTGTGCCGCGAGCTGGGTATTGGCTTTGTGCCTTATTCGCCGCTGGGCCGCGGCATGCTCACCGGCGCCATCGCCAGCCTCGAAGACCTCGGCGAGAACGACCGGCGCCGCGATCACCCGCGTTTCCAGGACGGCAACCTCGAGAGTAACGCCGCGCTGATCAAGCCCCTCACCGACATGGCCAAAGCCAAGGGCTGCACGCCCTCGCAACTGGCGCTCGCCTGGCTGCTGGTCCAGGGCAATGACGTGGTGCCCATCCCCGGTACCAAGCGCCGCAGCCACCTCAAGGACAATCTCGCGGCGGTCGAGGTGAAACTGAGCGGTGAAGAGGCCGCGCTGCTGTCGCGCGGCGTCGACGACTCGCAGGTGGCCGGGACGCGCTATCCTAAAGGGCAGATGGCGATGCTGGGCGTATAAGGACGATGGCGGGAAAGCCAATACTGGCGCGGGTTTTCAGGCATTGACCCAATCAGAAAAAGCAATTTAAAAGGAGTCGCACCATGCTTTACCTCATTTACCAGGAAGACGGCGACAACGCCACGGCGATACGCGCGGCCAAAAAGGAGGAGCATCTCGCCTACCTCGAAAAGCACAAGGACATCCTCGTGCTGGGCGGGGCGGCGCTGGCCGAGGACGGCATTGCGCGCACCGGCAGCATCCTGTTGCTCAATGTGCCTAACCTCGCCGCCGCCGAGGCTTTCTCGCAAAGCGAACCGTTTCGCGCGGCCGGCCTGTTCAAGCTGGTGAAAATAACGCGCATGCGGCGCGGCCAGTGGCATCCGGAAAACGCCCCCAAGAGCGCCGAAGGCGCCTAGGCAAAGATGCAATCGGTGCGGCGCGGATACGTTTTCCTTGCCGTGACGGTCTGTGGCTGGGGGCTTACCTGGCCGATCAACAAGCTGATACTCCAGAGCATGTCGCCGTACTGGATGTCGGCCTTTCGCTCGGCCATCGCCACGGTGGTGCTGCTCGCAATTGCGCTGCCGCGCGGCCGCCTGCCGCTGCCCACGCGCGCCGACATGCCGGTGGTGCTGAGCATCACGCTGCTGCACATGGTGGGCTTTGCCGTGCTTGCCTCGATAGGGCTGCAACTGGTGCCGGTCGGGCGTTCGGTCGTGCTCGCTTACACCACGCCGCTGTGGGTAATGCCAGGTGCAGCGCTGTTTCTTGGCGAGCGCCTGACGCCGCGCCGCGTGCTGGGTGTCGTGCTGGGCATGCTCGGGCTGGCTTTCCTGTTCAACCCGTTCGCCTTCGACTGGGGTGACCGCAATGCCGTGCTGGGTCATGGCGCCTTGCTGCTCGCCGCGCTGTTGTGGGCGGCGAGCATCCTGCACAACCGCGGCCACGCCTGGCGCGCCACGCCCTTCCAACTGGTGCCCTGGGAGATGATGCTGGCGACGGTGCTGCTGTTGATCATTGCCCTTGCCTCCGATTCCTGGCACGTCATCGCCTGGGACGCAAGGCTGGTGCTGCTGCTGGTGGTATCAAGCGTGATCGGCACCGCCATTCCGTTCTGGACCATCGCGATGGCCGGCCGCAACCTGCCGGCCTTGAGCGTGTCCATGGGCCTGCTCGGGGCGCCCATCATCGGCGTTCTGGTGGCGATGACGGCGCTGGGCGAAACCCCGGATGCGGCGGTCTGGGTGGCGCTGGCGCTGGTCATAGGCGGCGTGGCGCTGGGCAGCAGCCGGGCGCGCAATGCCGGCGTGGTGTGAGGCGCGTCGCACCATGTCCGGGACCGTCCTTTTTGCTGGATTGATTCTGCATCGCCACGTGAAAATGGCTGGAAACGTCCGTCTGGCGCGAATGGCACTTACTTAAGCTCTTTCCATCCCCACAGTCGTCATCCCCGCGAAAGCGGGAATCCACCTTGACGTAAAGGGTGGATTCAAAGAGTCAAAATGGATCCCCGCTTTCGCGGGGATGACGAAGCGGCGACTTATTCAGTGTTTCCTTAAGCTCTTTCCATCCCCGCAGTCGTCATCCCCGCGAAAGCGGGGATCCATGAGGTTGGGTTTGTACATGAGCGACGAACCCCATGGATTCCGGGTTCCGCTACGCGGCCCCGGAATGACGGGGTTGCTTAAGTAAGCGCCATTCCCGTCTGGTGCGGCTTTCCAGCCATTTCTTCTGCGCTGCGCCGGCGGTTTGGAATCCGCCGGTTTAGAATCCGCCGGTTTAGAATCCGCCTATGTGTGGACGCTATGTCAGCCCCGATACCGCCGCGATCGAGCGCGCCTTCCATGTCGGGCGCGACAACGGCAATGTGTTCGTGCGGCGTTTCAACGTGCTGCCGACAACCGATGTTCCCGTCCTGCGCGGCGTGGCGGACCTGGACGGCTTTGACTTGTGCGCGGCGCGCTGGGGCTTTATCCCGTTCTGGTGGAAGCAGGACAAGCCGCCGTCGCACTGCTTTAACGCGCGCTCGGAAGATGCGGCCGGCAAGCCGATGTGGCGCGATGCGTGGCGCAAATCGCGCTGCCTCATCCCGGCCGCGGGCTGGTACGAATGGCAGGCGGCGCAAAAGCCCGATGCCCAAACCGGCGAGATCAAGCCCTATAAACAGCCGCATTTCATCAGCGCCCCCGACGGGCAATTGCTGGCCATGGCCGGCCTGCTGTCGATGTGGGCGCTGCCGGGTGAAGAGCCCAAGCTCACCTGCGCCATCATCACCCGCGCCGCCGCGCCCTCGGTTGCCGACGTCCACGACCGCATGCCGGTAATCCTGCCGGCTTCGTCATTCGCAGCCTGGCTCGCCCCCAAGCCGCAGTCCTCCGAGACGGTGGGCGCGTTGATAGCAGCGGCACAACTGGATTTCAAGCATCATGCGGTCAGCACCCGGCTCAACAGCGCAAAAAACGACGAACAAAGCCTGCTTGAGCCGGTTTGAGGATTGAGTGTTTTGATAATCAAGAGGAGGTTCCATGCATAGTTTCGCCCGCATCCTTGCGCTTGCCCTGCTGGTTTCGGTCGCCGGTATTGGCGGTGCCGCCGCCGCCGACTACCCGGTTCGCCCGGTCAAATGGGTGGTGCCATATCCGCCAGGCGGCACCACCGACGTGCTCGCCCGCATCGTCGCCCAGTGGCTGACCGAAAAAATGGGCCAACCCTTCGTCATCGACAACAAGCCCGGCGGCGGCAATAACATCGGCGTGGATTTCGTCGTCAAGGCGCCTGCCGACGGCTACACCATGCTGCTGGTCAACCCGGCCAACGGCATCAACGCCACGCTGTACAAGAACCTGCCGTTCAATTTTGTCCGTGACATCGCGCCGGTGGCGGGGCTGGTGAAATCGCCGAACGTGATGGAGGTGACCAATAATTTTCCGGCCAAGACCGTGGCCGAGTTCATCGCCTACTGCAAGGCCAACCCCGGCAAGATCAACATGGCTTCTTCGGGCAGCGGCACCTCGGTGCACATGTCGGGCGAGCTGTTCAAGTCCATGACCGGCTGCGACATGCTGCATGTGCCGTTCAAGGGTGCCGGCCCGGCGCTGACCGAGCTCATCGCCGGCCAGGTGGATGTGCTGTTTGACAACCTGCCGTCTTCCATCGGCCATATCAAGGGCGGGCGCATTCGCGCGCTGGCCGTGACGTCGTTGGAGACCGAGCCGTCGCTGCCCGGTATCCCGACGGTTGCCGCGACCGTGCCCGGCTACGAGGCCACGGCGTGGTTTGGCATCGGCATGCCCAAGGGCACGCCCGCCGACGTCATTGCCAGGGTCAACGCCGAGGTGAACCGCGCCCTCGCGGATCCGGGAATGCGGGCCAAACTCGCCGAGCTCGGCGGCAGGCCCATCCCGGGCACGCCCGCCGACTTTGGCAAGATCATTGTTGAAGAAATCAACAAATGGGAGAAGGTCGTCATCAGTTCGGGCGCCACGGTCGAGTAATGGCGGCAGCCGAAGTCGATCGCCTAAAGCTGCAGGACGCGGTTGACTTTGCAGTCGCGCACGAGACACCCTGGGGGCGCGACAACAGCGACAACTGGGGCATACACAACGCCGACCGGCCGCCGTGGAACATCTTGCTCGGTCCGGTGCATCCGCGCGGACCGGTTTCGGGTGTGGTGCGTGTTGCCGGACGCGAGGTCATCCAATGGGGTGAGCCCAAGCGCGCCGACCTGACTTTTTCGGTGGCCAAGACCTATCTCGCGCTCCTCGCCGGCGTAGCCTTTGACAGCGGCCTCCTGCCGGACCTCGATGAGCCCGTCTCTGCGAAGGTAAGTGGTGCCGGTTTCGATACCGCGCACAATCGCGCGGTCACCTGGCAACAGTTGTTGCAGCAGACCAGCGAGTGGGAGGGCGAATGTTTCGGCGTGCCCGACCAGGTTGACCGCTACCGCCACCTGCAATACCAGCCGCCACGCGCCGGTGGGGTCAAGGGCGACGCGCGTCCGTTGCAGGCGCCCGGCACGTTCTGGGAATACAACGACGTGCGCATCAACGCGCTGTCGCTCGCATTGCTGCACCTGTTTCGCCGGCCGCTGCCCGAGGTGTTCCGCGAAACCATCGCGCAACCGGTCGGCGCGAGCGACGACTGGCGCTGGGTGGGTTATGACAACAGCTGGGTCGAGATTGACGGCAAGCGCATGCAGTCGGTGCCCGGCGGCACCCATTGGGGCGGCGGCATTTCCATAGGCAGTGTCGACCAGGCCTTGATCGGCCAGATGATGCTGGACGACGGCCGCGCCGGTGACAGGCAGGTACTGTCAAAAGAATGGGTGCGGCGCATGCAAACGCCCTGCGCCATCGCCCCGTGGTACGGCACTCTCGTCTGGCTCAACCGCCTGCGCGGCGTCTTCCCCAGCGCATCGGCGGCGAGTTATTTTCTGATCGGCGCCGGTGCCAGCGTGACCTGGATAGATCCCGACCGCCAGATGGTGGCGGTGGTGCGCTGGATAGACGGCGCGCAAATAGACGGGTTCTGCCAGCGTGTGGCTGCGGCGGTGCCCGCTGCGGTCTAAAACATCAGCGTCGCAAATCCGCGGTTTGCGTCAGGGGCGTGACGGCGCCGGGGCGGGGGTGGCGGCAACCGGGGCCTGCACTGCGATGGCCTGCAGGCGTTCGGCCAGGATTTGTCCATCGGCGTATTTGTCAAAGCTGTCCGTCATGGCATCGCCCAGCATGGAGAGGCGGTCCTGTGGCGATGGATGGGTCTTGAACAGCAGGGCCACGCTGCTGTCGGTGGCGTTGCTGCGTCCTATTTTTTGCAACACCACGGGCAGGCCGTAAGGCGAGTAGCCGGCCCGGGCCGCCAGGACAACGCCGATCCGGTCGGCCTCAAACTCCGCGTCCTTGTCGAGGCCCCTGGCGAGCGCTTCGGCGCCGTTGCCAAGAAGATTCTGCGCTGCGGCATTGCCTATCCCGCCCTGCCTGATCTGCCCGGCAAGCAAGCCGCTGCCGCCGCTGACCACCTGGCTTTGCCGCAGCACCTTGAGGTGATGTTGCATGATGATGTGGCCGATTTCATGGCCCAGCACGCCTGCGAGTTCGGCCTCACTGCCCAGCCTGTTGTACAAACCCCGGGTGACAAATACGTAGCCACCGGGCAATGCGAAGGCATTGATGTCGTCGCTCTCGATCACGCCAAAGTACCAATTGAGATCGGCCCGCTCGGTCTGGCTGGCAAGCCAGCGGCCGACCTTGTTGACGTAGGCCTGTAGCTTGTCGTCCCTGACCAGGGGAACCGCCCCCAGCAGGTTGCCGGCAAGTTGCTTGCCGATTTCGACCTCTTCTTCCTTCGAGGTGCTTCCAAAGAGCCCGCCGAGCGCCTGGGTGATGGAGGATGCCTGCGATGGGGTCGGTGTTGAAGGGGCGGAGGGCGCCTGCGGAATGGCTTTCTTGAGTATGTCCAGAAAGCCCTGCGCCGAGACCGTGCCAATGCATCCGGCCAGCACCATGGCGGCGAGGAGTTTTTTCATTGCCGGCCCCCGCCCTGGTTTTGTTGCGGGGTTGCGTTGGCTGCGGGAAGAAACGCGATATCGCGCTGTGCCAGCTTGCCCTCCTTGGCGAAGCCCTCGGCCGCCGGCTTCGATGCGGGCATGGATTCCAGGCGCTTCAACTCCTCGGCATTGAATTTGGCAGCCTTGAGCTGCGCCTCATCCAGCCCCCTCACGCCCAGCACGGCGGTCACCTGTCCCGTACCCTGCCTGCCCGTGAGCAGGCCGAACGAGCTTTTCACCTCGTTCGCCGCCTCCGGGTTTGAACTGGGCGCTGGTATCAAATAGAAAAACAGCACCCAGCCTTGTTGTGTGCCCGTGGATATCTGCGCCCAGGAGGCCTGCTCCCCGATGACTTCAAAGCGCGTGTTCTTCGGGATCGTGGCGACGACCCCTGAATCGCCGCGGGGGGCGGTGCGCAGGTTGAGTTCCTTTGATGCATAGCGCACGTCGGCGGAAAACGCCGGCCAGGCGAGGCACAGCGCGAGCAATGCCAGAGAGGATTTTGCGTTGAGGCTGGACATCATTTGACGTGCCTTCATTATCTCGCGCCTTGCGGGCCGTGGTCTTTCCCCGACCACTTTATTTCATGAAGCCGCTGGTCACCGCCACCTCGGCGCTGATGGCGTCGTTGTGCACATCATCGAGCGCGAGCAGGCGGCGCAGTTGTGGTGACAGGCGCGCCTGCACCTCGGTGCTGAGCAGGCGCTTCTGGTATTGCTGCTGCGGTTTGTCGCTGCGGCAGTAAAAACTGTGCAGCGCGGTGCGCGGTTTTGCAGTGAGGTTGGCCTCGCCGCCGTGCCATAGGTGCGCGTTCATCACCACCACCGTGCCGGCCTTGCCGGTGATTTTTATTTCATCGCGGTGCGCTTCCGTGGGCCTGTCGGGCAGGCGCTTGAGCAGGTGGGTGCCGGGCACCGCACGTGTCGGGCCGTTTTCCAGGGTGAAGTCATCGAGCATCCAGATGCAATTGCACACCCAGTAGCCGCGTTCGTCCGGAATCCCCGCCATGTCGCAGTGCAGGGGCTGGCTGGTTTGGTTGTGCGGCAGCGCCATCCGAACATTGAGGCTGGAGAGCTTGAAATCGGGCCCCAGCACCGCGCCCACCGCTTCGAGGATGTCGGGCATTGCCACGGCACGCTCAAATATCTCGCCCTTGTCAATGCAATTGGCGAGGCGCTTGGCGCCCGGTTCGTTCTTGAACTCGTGGCCGGCGCGATCACCCTCGCTTTCGTAGAGTTCGGCCACGCGTTTGCGTATCTCCGCCAGCATGGTCGCCGGCATGAAATCGGGGAAGACCGCGTATCCCTCCTGCTCCAGTTGCCGGCGCTGTTTTGCGGTAAAAGTCATGGATGTCCCCTCCAAGTGTTTTAGCTCACAACCCCGATATTCCAAGGCACAAACTCGTGATCGCCGAGGCCCAGTTCCTCGCTCTTGGATTTTTTGCCCGAGGCGATTTCCAGCATGTGCTCGAAAATCACCTGGCCCATGGAGGCGACGGTGGCTTCGCCGTCGAGGATGGTGCCGCAGTTGACGTCCATGTCCTCGGTGAGGCGCTTGTACATGGGGGTATTGGTGGCAAGCTTGATTGAAGGTACGGGCTTGGCGCCGAACATCGAGCCGCGGCCGGTGGTAAAGAGGATCATGTTGGCGCCGCCGGCGATCTGGCCGGTGGCCGAGCACGGGTCAAAGCCGGGGGTGTCCATGAATACCAGCCCTTTTTGCGTTACCTGCTCGGCGTATTTATAGACTTCCATCAAGGGGCCGGTGCCGCCTTTCATGGATGAGCCCAGTGACTTCTCAAATATGTTCGCCAGGCCACCCATCTGGTTGCCGGGGCTGACCTTGCCGTTGATCTGCACATCGCGTCCGGGGGAGTATTCGTCCTTCCACCAGCGGATGATCTTGATGAGTTTTTCGCCCACTTCACGGCTTTGTGCGCGGCGGGTGAGGGTGTGCTCGACACCGTAGATTTCCGGTGTCTCCGACAGCACTGCGGTGCCGCCGTGGCGCACCAGGATGTCCATGGCCGCACCCAGCGCCGGGTTGGCGGTGAGCGAGGAAAAACCATCCGAGCCGCCGCATTGCAGGCCGGCAATGAGGTGGCTTGCCGGCACGCGCGTGCGCGTGACGGTGTTGGCTTCGGGCAGCATGGCCTTGACCGCGGCAATGCCCGCTTCTATGGTCTTTCTCGTGCCGCCGGTCTCCTGCATCACAAAGGTCTGCAGGCGTGAGCTGACGCCGAGGTTTTGTTCCTTCATAAGGCCGGAGATCTGGTTGCGCTCGCAACCGAGGCCGATGATCAGCGCACCGCCAAGGTTGGCGTGCTGGGCAAAGCCGGCGATGGTCCGGCGCAGCAAGTCCATCGGCTCGCCGGTCATTTCCATGCCGCAACCGAGGCCGTGCGAAAAGGCCACCACACCGTCGACATTGGGGTAGTCGGCGAGGCGCTCGGGTGTGAACCATTCGGCAATCTTGTGCACCACCGTGGCCGAGCAGTTCACCGTCGACAGGAGGCCGATGTAATTGCGCGTCGCCACCTGGCCGTTGGCGCGCACGATGCCCATGAAGCTGGCGCGCTCGGATTCGGGCAGCAACTCGACGGCCTTGTAGTCCTGGGCGTAGGCGTAGTCGCGGTCGGTTTCGCGAAACTCCATGTTGTGCGAGTGCACGTAACTGCCGGCTTCAATGTCGGTGTTGGCAAAGCCGATGGTGACGTTGTACTTGAGGATGGGCTCGCCCTTGGCGATTTTGCGCGCGGCGATCTTGTGCCCGGCGGTGACCTGGGCGCGCGTCTTGATGCCCTCTTGCGGCAGCGCGACGCCGATGCCCGTGTCGGCGCGGGCGATGACGACGTTGTCGTTGGCGTGCAGCCGGATGCTCGGGCCCGCGGCATGGGTGTTGTGGATTTCGATGACGGTGCTCATGGCGATTCCCGGTAGCGGTAGCGGTAGCGGTGGCGGAGGATGCGCCATTTTAAACCGCGGCAGGAATGCCGGCCTGACTATGTGCGCTGGCTGGAAAGCCGCGCCAGGCGGGCGTTTGCGGGCGATTTGCGACGCGGTTTGCGTTCGAGGTAGCTCAGGCTACACTTGTTCCGGATTGCGGCGGGCGGCCATGACCGGCGACGCGAGTCGCCGCGGAGCAGTGGAAATGCCAGCGTGCACCAGTTCGGTGTGAAACAATTCGCCCTGTTGTCGGGTAGCACTTTTCAGCACATTCCTTGCAAGGGGGTGGCGCAGGCGGTGCCGGCGATGAGTGCAGGTGACGCGCAGCTGATGTTCGTTTCCCCCCACCTCGGCCGGCGTGGGCGAGCAGGTCAAGGCCGGCAGCGTGCTGATTCTTGCCGTGGCCTCATCTTAGCGCCGGGCGCAGTCGCCCAATGTGCCAACAATGACCGAAGCGGGCTATGCTGTGGAGGCGGGCACGCCTGAGGAATTTACCGCGCGTATCCGCTCCGACCAGGCCATCTACGTGAAGCTGGTGCAGGAAGTGCGCGTCACGGTTGACTGAAGCGGTTTTTAATTAAAGAGGGAACGGTATGAAAAAGGAAGTCGTTAACATTGACAAGGGATTGTCTTCAACGCCGCTGTCTGCCGCGGTGAAAGCCGGCGGTTTTGTCTTCGTATCGGGAACGCCGCCGCGCGAAGCGGGTAGCGCAAAGATCGCGTTTGGCGATATCAGGCGCCAGACCGAGCTGGTGCTCGAGGGCCTCAAGCGGCGCCTGGAGGCTTCCGGCTCTTCGCTCGAGCAGGTGGTCAAGTGCACGGTATACGTCACCAACGCCGGCTATTTTGAGATCGTCAATGAGGTCTATGCGAAGTATTTCACCAAGGATCCGCCCGCCCGCACCTTTGTCAACGTTGGGTCATGGCCCTGGCCCTTCGACATTGAAATCGATTGCATCGCTGTCACGGACGAAGCGGGCACATAGGACCTGCACCACAGGGGGACAGTCCAGCTTATAGGCCGCACCAAGCCTTGCGCCGGATTTTGAAATGGGGTAGCCTGAACGTGCCTGTCAGAGTGCTGATCTGACGTTTGGTTGATTGCCAATATTGAACGCCGCGCGCTCGGCCGCAGGTTCGGTATCCGCAAATTCAGGCCTAAACGGAGACTGACAATGGCATCCCCGCTTGACTCTTTCGAGGGCATATTGTCGCCGCGCGATATCGCGTCCGCGCGACTTCCGCTTGAGCATGCGAGCCACGTACCCGGCCCGATTTACTACGCGCCGGAGATATTGCGCGCAGAAAAGCAGTTCATTTTCATGAAGGACTGGCTTTGCGTCGGCCGCGTCGAGGAAGTGCCCAAGCCGGGCGATTACACAACGCTCAACATTATGGGCGAACCCGTGCTGGTCGTGCGCGACGAACACGGCGTGCTCAACGCCTTCGGCAATGTCTGTGCTCATCGCGGCGTTGAGGTCGCAAGCGGCAGCGGCCATGCCGAAGGTGGCACCTTCCAGTGTCCGTATCACGGCTGGCTGTACGATCTTGGCGGCAAGGCGGTGGGTACGCCATTCATGCGTGGCGTGCCCGATTTTAACGGCAAGGACTGCCGGTTGCCCCCGGTGCGCCTCGGCACCTGGGCGGGATGGATTTTCATCTGCCTCGACAAAGAGACTGAGCCGCTGGAGCGTTTCATCGCCGATTTCGAGGAGGCATTCGGGTTTCTTGGTCAGGAAGACTGCCTCCTCGCCGACAAACTGGTGTTCGAAGTCGACTGCAACTGGAAGCTCATAGTGGAGAACCTGCTCGATACCTATCACGCCTCGGTCGTGCACGGCCGCACGTTTGGCGGCCACATCAAGGTCAAACGCCAGGGACTCAACGCCGGGCGGCGCCTGACGCGGCGCGGCGGCACGGTCAACATATACGAGGCGGCGCCGCACACGTATTCGGGCAAGCCGCTAATCGGAAAAATGCCGGCGCTGGCCGATCATCCGGATAGTTTTGCCGCATCCGGATTCATGGCGCCGAATATGCATTTTTTCGCGCGTTCCGAGAATATGCGCCCCTGCATCCACTGGCCGCTGTCGGAAAAGAAAACGCGGCTGGTCTATTACAATCTGTTTCCAAAATCATTTTTCGGCAAGCCGGGCTTCGATGAGGCGGTGGCCGAATACCGCAGGTATTACACCGACGTGCTGGAAGAGGATCGTGCCGTGCTGATCTCTTTGCAGAACTCAATGGAGTCGGTGCAGAACCATCCGGGTCGAATGGCCCCGCTGGAGGCGAGCATCCACCACGAACTCAATTACTACCTGGATCGCATGTTCGGTGCTGCGGCATCCGTGGAAGAAAATCACAACCAGACGGGGCGCAAATGACGCTTATAAGCGCCTCGGGGGAAGACATCGGTCCGCGCCGCCTGACTCACGCGAATTTCTTCGTCGAGAACATGGAGCGTTCGATGGACTTTTACAAGGATATCGTCGGTATCGGCGAGTCCTACCGGCGCGTCAAGTCGCGCGGCGGATTCCTGACCAACGGTAACAGCCACCACGATCTCGGTGTCATGGAGTATTCCGAGCGCCTGGGTGGCAAGCGGGCGAAGAAGTTCATCGGTTTCTACCACGTCGCATTCGAGATGGAGAGCGATTGGCATCTGCACGAGTGGTACCGAAATGCGGTGCGGCGCGAAGCGAATTTTTTCTTTCTCGGGGACCACGGCAACACGCATTCCGTTTACATGTTTGATCCGGACGGAAACCAGGTTGAGGTCTATACCGACACTCTGAAGGAGTGGTGGAAGCTGAAAACCGGCTACATGCCGACCATACAGTCGGCCTGGAAGCCCGAGGGCGGCGAACCTGCGCGCGAGCCAAAGTACCACCTGAATCCGGAACTGACATTCCCGCCGCACGGCTATTTCAAGCCCAAGTACACCACGCGCGCGACCATAGTGCTTTCAAGGTTTGAGCAGGGCGTCGCTTTTTACCGCGACATTGTCGGGTTGACGCCGGTAGCTGGCGGCATCGACAAGCCTTTTGTCGCGCTTGCCGGCACGACCGGCGTGATCTGTCTGATGCTGTGGCGCGTGGCTGAGTCGCGCCCCGTGGGTTTTCACCATTTCAGCATGGAGATGGCCAGCGAGGCCGCGCTCAGGGAGTCCAAGGCGCGTCTGCTGGCCGAGACCGGGGTCAAGATCGTGCGGGAAATAGAGCATCCCGGCCGCTATGCGCTCTTTATCGAGGATCTCGACGGTTTCGAGCTTCAGCTCTACGCCGAGCGGGACGGACGCGCGGTCAATCTGGACACGCTCGATCCGGACACGGCGTTTCTGCTCGGTTGAGGTGAGAGTGCCACATCAATTGAACGATGCCCCGCCGGAGATCCCGCAGTCATTGCTGGCATTGATGGCCGAGCTCGGCCCCAAATGGGGTACCGCCATCACCGAGCACACGAGCATCCAGTGCGCGGCTTTCGATGTCATCCTTCGCGATGCGCCCAAGAAGGGCCGCGTCGAGCGCAATCTGCCTTATGGATCCGATCCGCGTCAAGTGGTGGACGTGTTCAGTCCGCCGGGAGCCCGTGGCGCGCCCGTTGTTATTTTTGTGCACGGCGGTGCCTTCGTTGTCGGGAACAAGGACCGTACGCCGGAGATTTTCTCAAACGTGTGCTGGTACTTTGCCCGACATGGAATCGTCGGAGTCAACATGGAGTACCGGCTGGCACCGCAGAACAAGTATCCCTCCGGCGTCGTCGACGTTGGCTCGGTGGTGGCATGGGTGAAGACGAACATCGAACGCTTTGGCGGTGATCCGAAGCGCATCTACCTGATCGGCCATTCGGCCGGCGGTGCCCATGCCGGCTGCTATGCCTACGACAAGCGCTTCCATCCGTCCGACGGTTCGGGCCCGGGGTTGAGCGGCCTGATTCTCGTGTCTTCGCGCGTGCGCATTGACGACCTTCCGGAAAATCCAAACGCGAATAACGTCCGCGCGTATTTCGGAACCAGCCCGGAGCGCATGAAGGAAGGCTCCGTCATTACACACGTCACACCCGACGTGGTGCCAACCATGATCGCCATCGCGCAGTGGGAGAATCCGCTGCTGGATATTTACGGGCTGGAGCTGGCCCATGCCCTCGCGGTCGCCAAGGGCCGCGCACCCCGGACGATCTGGCTGGAGGGGCACAACCACAGTTCGTCAATGGCACACTTCAATACCGCTGATGAGCGCCTGGGTCGCGAGATCCTTGCGTTTATCGAATCCGGACATTAGCCAGAGGAGTCACATGAACAACCGCCGAGAATTTCTTTCCACCGCTGCCGCGCTTTCGGTCTCGGCATCATTGCCAGGCATCGCGCGCGCGCAACGGGGAGATCCCTTCGTTTTTTGTACCGGCTTCGGCTTCATCGCCGACTTTCTCGAAATCATGAACGCACAAAGCGGCGGTCACTGGCGCGACGTCGGCATAGATGCGAAGGTAATCGGCGCCCAGGGCGCGGCCCAGGCCATCCAGCAGCTCGCCGCAGGCCAGGCCCACATGATCCGCACCGCGTCCATCGAGTTCATGCGCGCGGTGGCGGCGCAGAACCTGCCGCTGCTGTCGGTGGCGACTATCTACCAGGGCTCGACCTTCTCGGTAATCAGTCCGGAGGAGGCGCCGCTGCGGAGCATTCAGGAGATGCGTGGCAAGACAATAGGCATCGTTTCGATTGGCGGTGCAACCGATGTGTTCCTCGACCTGATGTGCGCGAAGACGGGAATTCCCAAAGCCGATTTGCGCCGCGAGGTCGTTGGCAATAATCCGGCGGCGCTCGGGTTGGTACGGCAGAAGCGGATTGACGGTTTCATTGCATCGAGTGGCGTGCTTGCGGCACTGCAGACGGCCAAGGAGAAGATTGTTCACTGGAGCACTGACCGCTATGCGCCGATGCCCTCGCAATGTTATTTCGTAACGCGCGGTCTGGTGGAAAAGCAGCCGGACTTGGTGGTGAGGGCGTTGCGCGGCCTCAAGGCCTCGGTCGACCAGGTCGTGGCCGGTCCCATCGGCCCGCTAATCGCGCGTGCATCGAAGGATTTCGACATCCCGGGCCGCCGCAACCTCGACGCGCTGACCGCAAACTCCGAAGTTGCCAAGGTTTTGTATTTCTCGCAGGGCAAGGAGAACTTGATGCGCAACGTGCCAAAACTCTGGCGCGATGGGGCCGACGCGATGGCCAAGGCCGGCTTGGGTGACCTGACCAAGACCGTCGACACGCTCTACACCAACCGCTACCTCGACCTGGCGCTGCATCACGCACCGGCCGCCGCTAAGCGGACCTGATGACCGGAACCGCCGCTACGATGCACACTAACTGGTCCGGCGCGGGTATAGACCTCAGCCGCGTCGAGAAGTGGTATGGCACGACCGATGAACCTGTCCACGCGCTAACGGAGACCAGCCTGTCGGTGGCTCAGGGTGAAATTCTCGTTCTCCTGGGACCCTCGGGCTGCGGCAAAACTACCTTGCTGCGCATGATGGGCGGTCTGCTCAGACCCACGCGCGGACTCATAAAAGTGGCCGGGCATGAATTGTGGCCTAAGGGTGCGCGGACGAGGAACAGCGATGCGGTGCATGAGTTGGGCATGGTGTTTCAAGAGGCCAATCTTTTCCCGTGGATGAATATTGAGGACAATATCGCGCTTCCTCTGGAATTGCGCGGAGTGTCTCGCATCGAAAGGCTCGCGCGGGCGCGCGCGCTTACCAGGCTTGTGGGCATTGAAGGATTCGAAAAGCGCTGGCCGCGCGAACTCTCGGGTGGCATGCGCCAGCGTGCGGCCATTGCGCGCGCCTTGTCCTACGATCCACATTTCCTGTTGATGGACGAGCCGTTCGGGGCGCTTGACGCGATGACCCGCGATGCGATGAATCTGGAATTACAGCGAATCTGGATGGATGTGGGGGGCGGCGGTGGTGAGCTTGTTCCGACGCGCAAGACCATCGTACTGGTAACCCACTCGATTACCGAGGCGGTATTTCTGGCCGACCGCATTGTGTTGCTCGCACCCAGGCCGGGCAAGATAGATCGTGAAATTACGGTGAACTTTCCGCGTCCGCGTGACATCGATCTGCAGGCCACAGTCGAATTCGCGTCACTGGTCACCTCGCTGCGCCACAGGTTGGAGGAAATTTCGTGACGCCGCGCGAAGGGGATCCTGCCTTCCCGGCTGCGGTACCCATAGAGGAATTGGACGGGCCGCGCTTTGCGCTTGGCAGGTTGTTGCCATGGATTACGACACCGGTGCTGTTGTGCCTGATGTTCGGCATCTGGCATGTCTATGTCGAGCAGACCGGCATTTCGGCCTTTATCCTGCCGCCACCGGCGCACGTCTGGGAAGCATGGAAGGAAATGATTGTCGCACCGGCCACGTGGGACCACACGCGCACGACAATTTACGAAACGCTGGCGGGTTTTTTCTGGGCCTTCATCATTGGCGTGGGCCTTGGCGTCGCACTCGGGAGGCTGCGCTGGCTGGAGCTTACGCTTACGCCTTTCATCGTGGCAACACAAGTCGTGCCCAAGGTCGCATTGGTGCCGCTGATGATCGTCTGGTTCGGCTTCGGCATGACATCGAAGATATTGATCGCCGCCGTGCTGGCATTTTTCCCGATCCTGACCAATACCGTGCTGGGTGTGAAATCGGTGGACCACGGGCATCGTGACGTAATGACCAGTCTGAACGCCTCGCGCTGGAAGGTTTTCCGGCGCCTTGAGCTTCCGTCTTCGCTGCCATACATCCTTACAGGCATGGAAATAGGTATTGTCCTGGCGATCATCGGCGCGGTGGTCGGTGAGTTTCTGGGAGGAAATCACGGCCTGGGCTACATGCTGGTCGCGAAAATGAACGCGTATGAGACGGACGCGCTCTTTGCCGTGATCATTCACATGACCATGGTCGGATTTTTATTCTATTTTGCCATCGGTGCGGTGCGCCACCTGCTCATTCCATGGCATGAATCGGTGGTAAAAGACCGCGCGGGATCCTGAGAAAAAAGCGGTGCGGGCTGGCGATGGTTTCCTATAGTCGCTGGTCCATGCGCCGCAGGCGCTCGGCCATGACGCGCATGATTTGCAGCGCGAAATGCGGCGTCTGCTGGATCATGAACATGAAACGCTTTTCGGCCACCGGCATCAGCTTGCAGGCGGTCTTGGCTGTTGCGGTGGCGACGCGCGGTTCGTGATCAACCAGGGCCATTTCGCCAAGTACACCACCTTCCCCAAGAGTATCGACAAGCTTGCCCTTGACGTGCAGTTCGACCTCGCCCTCGTGCACCACGTACATCAACTCGCCAGGCTCGCCCTCGCTGAAAATGACCTGCCCGGCGGCAAAGGCGGCGAGTTCGGACTGTTCGGCGCGAAATACGTTGACGGTGGCCATGTGCCCTCCGGGAGGAATGTGACCGGAAGGTTACGCCATTGATGTTGCGGTTTTGTTACGGCGCATGCATCAGACGCCGTAATTGATCAGCAGCTTGGGCAGCCACAGCGAAAAGCCGGGGATGTAGGTCACCAGCATCAGCGCGAGGATAAGCGCGCCGTAAAACGGCCAGATGGTCTTCATCACCTCGCCCACGGACACGCCGCCTATGGCGCAGCCGACAAATTGCGTGGTTCCCACCGGCGGGGTGTTGAGCCCGAGTGCGCAGTTGATCAGCATCACCATGCCAAACTGCACCGGGTCCATGCCGAATTGCGCGCAAATGGGCAGGAAAATGGGCGTGCAGATGAGGATGGTCGCCGCCATGTCGAGGAAGGTTCCGAGCAGGAACAGGATGATGTTGACCAGCAGAAAAATAATCCACGGTTCGGTCGACACCTTGGCCAGTGCTATGCCGGTGAGTTCGGCCACGCTGTAGAGGCTGATGAGATAGCCGAAGGTGGCGGAAATGCCGATCAGCAGCAGCACCACGCCTGTGGTTTTGACGGCCTTTGCCGCGGCCTTGAGGAATTTCTCGAAGGTCATGCTGCGATAGACGATGATGGTCAGTGCGAGGGCGTAGATCACCGCCACCGACGCTGACTCGGTCGCCGTGAACACCCCCGAGAGGATGCCGGTGATGATGATGACCACCACGAACAGGCCGGGGATGGCCGCCGCAAGCGAGCGCCACACCGCGTTCCATCCGGGGAACACGCCCGCCGGATAGCCGCGCCCGATGGCGACGAAGTAGGCGGCCGCGAGGTTGCACGCCGTGAGAATTGCGGCGGGAAACAGTCCTGCGGTGATCAGCGCCGCTATCGACACCTTGCCGCCGGCGGCGAGCGAATAAATGATCATGTTGTGGCTGGTGGGCATCAGCGCGCCGACCAGGGACGCGTGGGTGGTGACGTTGACGGCGTAGTCGGCGTCGTAGCCCTCTTTTTTCATCATCGGGATCATCACCGCGCCCATGGCCGACACGTCGGCCACCGGCGAGCCCGATACGCCGCCAAACAGCGTGCAGGCAACGACGTTGGACATGCCCAGGCCGCCGCGCACATGGCCGACGAGGTTCTTGGCGAACTGCACGATGCGGTCGGCAATGCCGCCGTAGAGCATCAGTTCGCCGGCGAATATGAAAAACGGAATGGCGAGAAACGAGAACACGCCCATGCCGGCGGTCATGCGCTGGAACACCACGGCGACGGGCAGGCCTTCGTACAAAATGGTCGCCACTGCGGCAAGGCCGATGGCAAAGGCCACCGGCACGCCGAGGATCAGCAGGGCGAGAAACACCACGCACAGGATGGTCAGTGCCATGAGGGCACCACTTCCGTGCCCTTGACGAGCGCAATAATGTGTTCAATCGAAAAAAGGCAGATAAGGGCGCCGGCCACCAGGATGGGAATGTGGTTGAGGCCCTCCGGCACGCTGAGCGTGGGTACGTTGTAACCCCACACCGACTCGGCAAGGATTGCGCCGTTCCAGGCCATGATGGCGCCGAATATGGCGACAAGCACGTGGATCACCAGTTCGAGTTTGAGTCTTATCTTGTCACTCACCAGGACCAGCAGCGATTCCATGCCGATGTGGCCGGCATCGCGCACGCCCACCGAGGCGCCGAGCATGGTGACGTAGAGCACCAGCATCATGGCCAGGGCCTCGGCCCAGGTCGGCGTGTCATTGAGGACGTAGCGGCCGAACACCTGCAGCGTGACGCAGGCGATGATGGCCACAAGGCCGGCCACCGCGATCATCATGCAGGACTTGGCCAGGGTGGCGCAAAAACGGGTGAACATGCGGGGATCCTTCCGGAAGGCTGTGCGGGCTTGCTCTCTACGCTGTCATTCCGAGCGTAGCGAGGGATCTGCCGTCAAGTCTGCGCGACACAGACCCGACAGCAGATCCCTCGGCGCGTCCGCACTGCGTGCGTGACGCCTCGGGAGGACAAAACGGGGCGAAGAAGCCGCCCCGTTTTGTCACTTGGTGTCCTGCGCCCGCTTGATCATGTCCTTGAGCTTGGGGTCGGTGATGAATTTGTCGTACACCGGCTTCATCGCGTCGGAGAAGGACTTCTTGTCGACCTCGACAATCTGCGCGCCGCCTTTCTCAACCAGCGCGCGCGAGGCTTTTTCCTTTTCGTCCCAGAGCTTGCGCATGTAAGGCACCGACGCCTTGGCCGCTTCGCGGATGATTTTTTGTTCGGCCGGCGTCAGGCCATCGTATATTTTCTTCGACATCAACAGCATTTCGGGCGCCATTGAGTGTTCGGTGACGGAGTAGAACTTGGCTACTTCGAAGTGCTTGGAAGTGTCGTAAGAGGGCCAGTTGTTCTCGGCACCGTCAACCAGGCCGGTCTTGAGTGCGGTATAGACCTCGCCGTAGGGCATCGGGGTGGCATTCGCACCCATTGCCTGCAGCAGGGCGACCCACAGATCGGATTGCTGCACGCGGATTTTCAGGCCCTTGGCATCGGCCAGGGTTTTGACCGGCTTTTTGGTGGTGTAGATGGAGCGCGATCCCGAGTCGTAAAAGGCGAGCCCGATGTAGCCCTGTTTTTCGCAGGCCTTGAGGATTTCCTCGCCGACCGGGCCGTCGAGCACGTGGCGCATGTGTTCCTTGGAGCGGAACAGGAAGGGCATGGTCGGTACCATGGTCTCGGGGCAGATGTTGTTCATCGGTGCGACATTGATGCGCACGAAGTCGAGGGCGCCGATCTTGGTTTGCTCGATGGTGTCTTTTTCACCGCCCAGCGCGTTGCCGGTGAAGACCTTGATCGAGTCCTTGCCGCCGGTTTTTTGCTTGATGATGTCGCTCATGTACTTGACCGCCATGACCGTCGGGTAATCCTCGGGATGCACGTCGGCGGAGCGGAATTCCTTGGCAAAGCCGGTGGCCGGAACGGCGAGGGCTGCGGCGACGGCAAGGGCAAGCGAGCTGAGTGTCTTGAGTGTGATCCGGTTCATTTGAGGCCTCCAGGTGGTAATTTCTTTGGGGTTGGGGAAATGTGCAGCTTGCGAGTTCAGTTTTTGTACGGCCCCATGGCGGTGTAGGTGCCGCCCTGGTAGAGCAACAGCGGACTTTCGGCGGGCAACGGCGGCCCGGCTTCGAGTTTGGCGCGCCAGGGTTCGCTGCTGTCCTTGGG
This sequence comes from Bordetella parapertussis, assembly GCA_945861875.1. Classification (GTDB taxonomy): domain Bacteria; phylum Pseudomonadota; class Gammaproteobacteria; order Burkholderiales; family SG8-39; genus CAITSH01. Next base: position 15,499 of record CAMAWC010000038.1, on the reverse strand, counting down.
CTTCCAGCCCAGGTGCGCCGCCTGGCTATTGTCCCAGAAGCTGTCGCGGTTGTTGGAAGTGCCAAAGACGATGGTGTGGCCGACCTTGGGCGTGAACAAGGCGCGGCGCACCAGTTCAGCAAGGTCGTCAAAGGACAGCCAGGTGATGAGCATGCGCCGGTCAACCGGCTCGGCAAAGCAGGAGCCGATGCGCATGCACACCGTTTCGATGCCGTAACGGTCAAAGTAAAAACGCGACAGGTCTTCGCCAAAACACTTGGACAGGCCGTAATTGCCGTCCGGGCGCTGTGGTGCGAGGGCGTCTATGGTCTCGCTCTGGGAGCGAAAGCCGACGGCATGGTTGGAACTGGCAAAGACCGTGCGCTTGACACCGTTGATGCGTGCCGCTTCATACACATTATGCAGGCCGATGATGTTGGACTGCAGGATGGGTTCCCACGGCCCCTCGACCGAAATGCCACCCAGGTGGACCACGGCATCAACATCCTTGAGTAAAGCAATGACAGCGTCCTTGTCGGCGAGGTCGCAGACCACCGCTTCCTCGCCGGGGCCGGCCGCCGCCACGGGGGCGCGGTCCGACAGGCGCAGGATGGTGGCATCGGGTTTGAGTTTTTCGCGCAGTACGCGTCCGAGGGCACCGGCGGCGCCGGTTATAAGCAGGCGTTTGAGCTTTTGTTCAGCCATGGTGTTCCAGAGTATTGGTGGAGTGGGGCATGGTTTCTGGCGTCAATCACCGGCAGCTGACTGCCACTTGATATCGCCAGGTTTTATATGTCATCATACGTCTTATGTCGTCATTATATGGTGTCCTTGCCAGACCATGTCAAGCCCAACCCGCCAACCCATAGAGCGTCTGGTCCGAAGAGGGGCACCGGCCCCGGTCGGTGCCGGCGCGGCTCCGGCCGACGAGCCGGCCCAGCGCGGGCGCAACCTTACGCAGCAGCTGGTGGCGAGCCTGTCCGAGCGCATCCAGTGGCGCGAATTGCGGCCCGGTGACAAGCTGCCTACCGAGGCCGAGATCATGCGCGCCTATGGCGTCAGCCGCACCGTGGTGCGCGAGGCCATTTCGCGCCTGCAGGCCGGCGGGCTGGTCGACACGCGCCACGGCATCGGCACTTTTGTGCTCGATGCGCGCGCCAACGGGTCGCTGACCCTCGCCATTCCCGACCTTGCCACCATCCGTGACGTGCTCGAGATTCTCGAGCTTCGCATCAGCCTGGAAACCGAATCCGCCGCCCTGGCCGCCTCACGGCGCAACGCCGTTCATCTCACCGCAATGCGCCGCGCGCTGGATGAGTTTGCCGCCTGCGTCGATCGCGAGGAAGACGCGGTAAAGCCCGACTACGAGTTTCACCGCCAGGTCGCGCTCGCCTCGGGCAACCGTTACCTCGCCGACCTGATGGGTGAGCTCGGTCCGGCGCATATCCCGCGCACCCGCGTCAACACGGCGCAGTTCCAGCGCGAGGAGGGGCCCGACTACCTGCGCCGCGTCAACCGCGAGCACGAGGATATTTATGCCGCCATCGAGCGCAGCGACCCGGAGGCGGCGCGCGCGGCGATGCGCACTCACCTCGGCAACAGCCGCGAGCGCCTGAAGCGTGCGCATGAAGGGCGCAGCGCCAGCATTGCACGTCCCGGGGAGGCCAAAAGCGGCTGATTCCCTGGGTAGAACTGCTTAGTTGTATGTTGTCATACAACAGAGGTCCGGCGGCAAAAATTCATCGCAGTGCAGCATTTTTGATCAGTCGCAAATCGCCTGTCGCATTCAGATTGCAGTTGGATACGTCAAAACACTTACACCAGCACTGAAAGACAAGCACTTATGAAACTCACACCGGTAAGCCCCGCTGATTTGCAGGCCTCGGTGATTGCTGTACCACCGCTGGCGCGCAATGCCGATCTGACACTCAACCGCGAAGCCAATCGCGCGCTGATCAGTTACATGGAGGCGGGAGGGGTGCGCTCGCTGATGTACGGCGGCAACGCCAATTTTTACAACCTGCCCTTGTCCGAGTACGCCGCGACACTGGACTTCCTGGCTGAGGCGGCCGGTGCCGACACCTGGATGCTGCCCTCGGCGGGGCCGGACTATGGCCGCCTTATCGACCAGGCGGCGGTGCTGCGCGAGCGGCGTTTCCCGACGGCGATGGTGCTGCCCTCGCAATTTCCCTCCACCGATGCCGGCATTGCCCGCGGTATTCGCAAATTCGCCGACATCCTCGGCAAGCCGACGGTGATCTACCTCAAGTCGGAAAACCAGATCGCACCCGACACCCTCGCCGCGCTGGTCAAGGACGGACTGGTCTGCTCGATCAAGTACGCAGTGGTACGCGAAAAACCGGAAGTCGACGCCTACCTGTCGGCCATCATCGAGCGCATCGGCACCGACATCGTGGTGAGCGGCATAGGCGAGCGTCCGGCCATCGTGCACATGCGCGACTTTGGCCTGAAGAGCATGACTTCGGGCTCTATCTGTGTCGGTCCGAGGGGCTCGATGAAGCTGCACGCCTTATTGAAGGCCAAACGCTACGACGAAGCCGCGAAGATACGCCAAGCCTACATGCCGCTGGAGGACTGCCGCGACGGCATGAGCCCGATCCGCGTGTTGCACGACGCGGTGACGCTCGCCGGCATCGCCGACATGGGGCCGATGCTGCCGCTGTTGTCCAACCTGAGCGAGGCGCAGCGCGAAGTGGTCGGTCCGGTGGCCAGGGCCTTGCGCGCGTATGATGCGGCGCTGGACGCGGCCAAGGCCGCCTGATTTGCAATCCTGTTTCTGCAATCCCATTTTCCGGAAAGACGCAAAACATGGCTGAAACCCTGCACCAGAATTTCATCGGCGGCGAGTGGAAAGACGGCGCGCGCGCCACCAAGGACATCAACCCGTCCGATGTTTCGGATGTGGTCGGCGAATACGCCGGCGCCGACAAGGCGCAGGTCGAACAGGCGATGGGCGCGGCCGTTGCGGCCTTCCCGGCCTGGTCGGTCGCCACGCCGCAGCTGCGCTTTGATGCGCTCGATCGAATCGGCACCGAAATCATCGCACGCAAGGAGGAGCTGGGTACGCTGCTCGCGCGCGAGGAGGGCAAGACGCGCGCCGAGGGCATAGGCGAGGCGGCGCGGGCCGGTGCGATATTCAAGTTTTTTGCCGGCGAGGCGCTGCGCATCGGCGGCGAGGTGCTGCCATCGGTGCGCCCCGGCGTGACGGTCGAGATGACGCGCGAGCCGGTCGGCGTGGTGGGCATCATCACGCCGTGGAATTTTCCCATCGCCATCCCCGCCTGGAAAATCGCCCCGGCGCTCGCCTATGGCAATTGCGTGGTGATGAAGCCCGCGGACCTGGTCCCCGGTTGCGCCTGGGCGCTGGCGGAAATCATCTCGCGCGCCGGCCTGCCGGCCGGTGTGTTCAACCTGGTGATGGGCCGTGGCAGTGTGGTGGGCGAGGCGCTGCTGACCGATGCGCGCATCAACGCCGTCAGCTTCACCGGCTCGGTGTCGGTGGGTAAGCGCGTGGCCGAAGCCTGCGTCGCGCGCATGGCCAAGGTGCAACTGGAAATGGGCGGCAAGAACCCGCAGGTGGTGCTCGATGACGCCGACCTGAAAATCGCCGTCGAGTTGTCGGCGCAAAGCGCCTTTTTCTCCACCGGCCAGCGCTGCACCGCGGCGAGCAGGCTGATTGTCACCGAAGGCATACACGACCGCTTTGTCGCCGCCCTGGCCGAACGCATGAAGGGCCTGAAAATCGACAATGCGTTGAAGGACGGCACCGACATCGGGCCGGTGTCCAGCGCCGAGCAACTCGAGCAGGATTTGTCCTACGTCGAAATCGGCAAAAAAGAAGGCGCGAAACTGGTCGCCGGCGGCGAACGTCTCAAGCGCGACAGCGAGGGTTTTTATTTCTCCCCGGCCCTCTTCACCGAAACCACCGCCACCATGCGCATCAACCGCGAGGAGATATTCGGGCCGGTGGCGAGTGTCATTCGCGTGAAAAATTACGACGAGGCGCTGGCCGTGGCCAATGACACGGCCTTCGGCCTGTCCTCGGGCATTGCCACCACTTCGCTCAAGCACGCGGCACACTTCAAGCGCCATTCGCAGGCCGGCATGGTGATGGTCAACCTGCCCACCGCCGGCGTCGACTATCATGTTCCCTTCGGCGGGCGCAAAGGCTCGTCCTACGGTCCGCGCGAACAGGGTGCCTATGCGCGTGAGTTCTATACCACGGTCAAGACCGCATACATCAGCGCTTGAAGCAAGAGCCTCAAAACAAGGCGCAACGAGGAGGAATAATGAAATTTGCAAAACTGGCGGCCGGACTTGCGCTCGCGTTGTGCGCAACACTGACAATGGCGCAGGGCTACCCGAACAAGCCGATTCGCATGATCGTGCCGTTTGCTGCGGGCGGTACCTCGGACATCCTGGCGCGCCTGATCAGTGCGAAACTGACCGAGGCCTGGGGCCAGCCGGTGATAGTTGAAACCAAAACCGGTGCCAATGGCAACGTCGGCGCGGAGTTTGTCGCCAGGGCGGCGCCCGACGGTTACACGCTGTTGCTGATCGATCTTGGCGCCCTTGCCATCAATCCGAGCGTTTATCCGGGCATGACATTCGATCCGGTGAAAGATTTCGCGGCGGTGGGGTTTGTCGCTTATTCACCGCATATCCTCGCCGTTCATCCCGCGGTGCCGGTTAACAACGTGAACGAATTGATCGCCTACGCCAAGGCCAACCCCAACAAGCTTAATTTCGCCACGTCGGGCCTGGGCGGCGCGCCGCATCTGGCCGGCGTTGATCTTGCCCTGCGCAGCGGTGCGCAATGGACCTTCATCCACTACAAAGGTGGTTCGCAGGCGGTGACCGACGTGGCGGCAGGGCAGGCCAACATGATCATGAACGGCATGATCGCCACGTATCCGCAGGTGAAAAGCGGCAAGATGCGCATCCTTGCCGTATCCGGGGCCAAGCGCGTGGCGCAAATTTCCGATGTGCCGACCATAGGCGAATTCCTGCCCGGCTTCGAAACGGGATCCTGGCAGGGCATTCTTGCCCCGGCCGGAACGCCGCGCGATATCGTCGCCAAACTAAACGCCGAGATTACGCGCATCCTCAACACGCCGGACATGAAGGAGCGCCTGCTCGGGCAGGGCGCCGACGTGCGCACCGATTCACCCGAAGCCCTGGCTGCCTGGATCAGCAGTGAAAAGGCCAAATGGGCTAAAGTCATCAAGGATTCCGGGATAAAGCTGGAGTAGCCGGGTGACCGGTATGTATTACCCTTATTGATAGAAGCGATTTCCCCATGTTCACCGGCATCATCGCCGCCGTCGGCAGCATTACCCGCATTGACCCCACCACGGGCGGCCAGCGCCTGGTGATTGACGCCGGCGGCCTTGATATGGCTGACGTGGCCATAGGCGACAGCATCGCCGTCAACGGCGTGTGCCTGACCGCCGTCGTCAAGAGCGCCAGGGGATTTGAAGCCGACGTGTCGCGCGAAACGCTGCGCGTGACCACCGGCCTTGCGGCGCCGGCCGAAGTGAACCTGGAAAAATCCCTGCGCCTTGCCGACCGCCTCGGCGGCCACCTCGTTTCCGGCCATGTCGACGGCGTGGGCGAGGTGTTGCGCTTTGACGCGCTGGGCGACAACCGCCTGCTGGCTATACATGCCCCGGCGGATATAGCCCGCTACATCGCGCGCAAGGGTTCCATTACCGTGCAGGGCGTCAGCCTTACTGTCAACGCTGTGAGCGGGGCCGATTTTGAAATCAACCTGATTCCCCACACCATTGCCGTGACCACGCTGCGGAACTTAAAGCCGGGCAGTCCGGTCAACCTGGAGGTGGACATGATGGCAAGGTACGCCGAGCGCATGCTCGGGACGCCATCGGGATGACGGATGCATATCCGGGCGGCGCGACTGAAAGCCGGTGCGATTGAGAGTAAGCTTTGTCCTCGCGCGCCGACTGGTTGTAGTGGGCCGCCTGATAGCAAATCGCGCAGGCCGCTTTTTCGATTAACACTGCTGGTTAAGTCAAATTGTTCGCAGATCACGTCCCCGCATGAAACTCATAGAAACCTCCGTTGACGCGCTGGAATTTGGCATGTTCATCGCCAAGCTCGACCGGCCGTGGACCGAAACACCCTTCATGTTCCAGGGTTTTGTGCTGAGCAGCGACAAGCAGGTCGAGGCGCTGAAAAAATTCTGCAAGGTCGTCTTTATCGACCCGGAAAAAGAGGACAGGCCGGACGTGCGCAAGGTCACGGCCGAGGACATCGCCAAGATCCGCGGCACCACCGTGCACAAGGTGGTGGCCAGCGTCGAGGTCGAGCTGCCCAAGGCGCAGATTGCCTTTACCGGCACCAAGGTGGTGGTAAAGGAGCTGGCGCGCGCCGTGGAAATCGGCAACACCATAGACAGCTCGCGCTCGCAGGAAGCGGCGGCGCAGATCACCGAGAGCGTGGTCCGCAACCCCGATGCCATGGCGCTGCTCACCAAGCTGCAGGAAAAAAGCGGCGAGACGCTCAGCCGGGCGGTGGAAATTTCCGTGATGATGACCATTTTCGGGCGTTTCCTGCAGCTGCCGCAGGACCGCATGCAGCTGCTGGGCATGCTCGGCTTGTTGCAGGACGTGGGCAAACTCAAGCTGCCGACCGAGCTGGCGGTGCACGGGCCGATCAACGCCGCGCAGACCGAGCTCTATCGCACGCACGTGGACCATTCGGTCGAGATCCTCAGGAACACCCCGGGTGTTCCCACCGAGCTGCCGGCCCTGGCATCGCTGCACCACGAGCGCTTTGACGGCAGCGGCTATCCGCGCGGACTGCGCGGTGACGCGATCGCCCTGCTAGGATTGATCGCCGGGATTGTAGATGCCTATGACATTCTTACCGCGCCGCAGCCCTTTGGCGAGAACATCTCCCCGGCCAATGCGCTCAATATCATCTACAAGGGCCGCGGCAAGCAGTTCCACCCGGCGCTGGTCGAGCAGTTCATCCAGTGCATAGGCGTGTTCCCGGTGGGCAGCGTGGTCGAGCTGAACAGCGGCGAGGTTGCTATCGTGATCGCGCAGAACATGGTCCGTCGCATGCAGCCGCGCATCATGGTGGTCAAGGACGCGCAGGGTAATCCGCTGATTCCCTACAAGATGCTCGACCTGATGAAAGAGTACAAGTTCAAGGGCGACGAACCCTATCGCATCCAGCGCGCGCTGGAGTACGACTCGGTCAAGATCGATCCGCGAGAGTTGTTCCTGTGAGCGGGGCGGACACGGCCGCCGATTCCGCCGCGTTCCTGCAGTCGCTGAACGCACAAATCGCACGGCGTCAGGCCGACGGCCGCATGCTGGCCGTGCTGCTGATCGAATGCGGCCTGGTCGGCCAGGTCGATGCCGTGTGGGGTTATCACATCGGCGATGCGGTGCGCGGCCGTGTGATGGCTTCCCTTGGCGCCGATGTGCTGCGCCCCGGTGATTTTGTCGGCGACATGGCGCGTGATGATTTTGCCTGCCTGCTGTCGGTGGTCGAGGGGCCGGCGGTGGCGGTCCTCGCTGCGGAAAAAGCCCTGCGCGCACTCAACACGCCGTTCTGGATCGGCGATGACGAAGTTTTTGCCAATCCGTCCATCGGCATCGTCATGTTCCCGGAACACGGTGATGAGGCGCATGTCCTGCTGCAGCGGGCGAAAAGCGCCTGCGTTCTGGCGCGCGAACTCACCGGCCATATCGCCGATTACGCTGATGTGCGCGGCACACCGGCGGCGGACAAGCTCTTGCATGACAACCGGCTGCGTACCGCCGTTGCCGAGGACGCGCTCGAGTTGTTGTTCCAGCCGCAGTACGATTTGCGCCTCGGACAGATCATGGGCGTGGAGTGCCGGCTGTGCTGGCGCGACCCGGCGCTTGGCACGGTAAGTGAAGAGCAGGCCTTCGCCGCGGCCGAATCGGCCGGCAAGGTCACCGAGCTCCTATCGTCGGTGCTCAACCGCGGGCTGCGAAACGTCTCGGAATTCCGTTACAACGCCGGGATGGACCTGCGCTTGTGCGTCAGGCTGCCCGCGCGCGCGCTGTTGCACCAGGAACTGCCCGATGTGGTGCAGCGCGCACTGGGCACCTGGAGCCTGCGCGCCGGCCGGCTCAACCTGGAAATAGCCGAGATCGGGGTGCTGGGCACCGACGAGGGCGCAAGGCAGACGTTGGTGCGGCTGAAGGAAATCGGCGTGAAGCTGGTCATTGATGACCCGGGCATGGCGCTCTCATCGCTGTTCTGGCTGGCGACCCTGCCGTTCCAGGAAATCAAGCTTGACGTCTCGGCGGTGCACGACGAGGCCGCAGGGCCAAGATCGGAGCGCATCCTGCAGTCCATCATCGAACTGGCGCACCACCTGAAACTGGATGTCAATGCCGGAGGCGTCGGTGACGAAGCTGCCGCCGCCAGGCTGAAGGAACTCGGCTGCGACTACATGCAGGCCGATTACCGGGGGCCGGCGCTCCCCGCCGCGGGTTTTGTCGAGCGCTACGGCCTGAACGAGGATTGAACCCGGGGCGGCAGGCTCAGCTTCGCTCGACCGCCCAGACGCCGTCCCAGCTGTCCGGTGGCGGCGCCTTGATGTAGAGCTCGCAGCGTTCGCGGAACACCTGCGACGGCTTGTCGGCCGGATTGGCGACGGATGCGGTGCGAAAACAACCGGCCGCGCGCGTCCAGTCGCGCTGCCGGTACAGGCGCAGTCCCTCGGCGTAGGCCTGCAGCACCTCGGCGCGCCGCACAAAGCTCTGGTCGGTATGGTGACCCAGCGCTTCGAACACCGCCAGCGGCCGTGACGACCCGCGCACCCGTATGAGGTCGATTTCGCGCAGCAGCGCGGGCCGCCGCAGCTTTGACGCGGTGTACTGGCACAGCAGCACGCTGCTGCCGTAGAATTTATTGGCCGATTCAAGGCGCTCGGCCAGGTTCACCCTGTCGCCGATCACCGTGTACTCGAGGCGTTTGGGCGAGCCGATGTTGCCCACCACCACGTTGCCGGTGCTCACGCCCACGCCGATGTTGATGGCGTCGCGGCCGCTGGCAAGCCTGCGCTCATTGAGCGCGCGCAGGCCGGTCATCATGCTGTTGCCCACCTCCACCGCGTCGTCTGCGTCGCTTTCACCGGTCATCACCGACCCGAACACCGCCATGATCATGTCGCCGATGTACTTGTCGAGTATGCCGTTGTGGGCGAACACGATGTCGACCATGTCGGTGAAATACTCGTTGAGCATGACGATGGTTTCGCGCGCACCCAGCCGCTCCGAGATCGAGGTGAAGCCGCGGATGTCGGAAAACAGCACGCTCACTTCGCGGCCGACGCCCGCGAGCGCGCTGTCGCCGTTTTCCAGGAGCTGGTCGACCACGGCCTTGCTCATGTAGCGCGACATGGTGTTGCGCAGGCGTTTTTCGCGGCTGATGTCCTCCATTACCAGCATGTAGCCGATCGGCTGGTCCTGGGTGGTGACAAGCGGCACGGCGGTGAGGTTGACCGACACCGCCTCGCTGCCTTCCAGCAGCAGGTCGGCGTCCACGGTGATGTCGGTTTTTCCCGATGCACGGACTTTCTCCAGGCTGGCCATGACCCAGGCATTGCGTTCGCCCAGCACCAGTTGCGGCGTCCGGCCCTCAAGGTCGGATACGGGCGTGCGCAGGATGCGCGCCGCCGCCTGGTTGGCCTTGGTAATGGTCCCGGATGCATCCATCGTGACCACGCCGTTGCTCATGCTGCGCAGGATGCCCTCGTTGTAGTTGCGCGCGGCATTCACCTGCTCGAAGAACTGTGCGTTTTCTATCGACACGGCCGCCTGCGCGCACAGCGCCACCAGGCGTTTTTCATCACCCGGTCCGAAGGTTCCGGCGCGCTTGTTGAGTATCTGCATCACGCCGACACTGGTACCGTGCTGCGTGCTGAGGGGCATGCACAACAGGTTGCGTGTCTTGAAGCCGGTGATCCTGTCGACCTCCTGGTTAAAGCGCGCGTCGACGTAGGCGTCGGCGATGTTGATCGGTGTGCCGGTGGTAAAGCACTCGCCGGCGATGCCGGCGTTGCTGGGAAAGCGGATTTCCCGGATGCTCGCGCCGCCGGCGACCTGGGAGTAAAGTTCGCCGCGCACCGGGTCGTGCAGGAACAGTGAACCACGTTCGGCCTCGAGCAGCAGGGTCGCCGCATCGATGATTTTTTGCAGCAGCGGCTGCAGCATGATCTCCGAGGCGATCGAACTCACCACCTCAAGGAGCAACGCCTCTTCGCGCTGCGCGCGGTCGACCTTCTCGAATATCCGCGCGTTCTCCAGCGCCGAAGCGGCCTGGTGTGACAGCGCCTCAAGCAGTTGCCGGTCCTCGGCGTTGAAATCGCCTTCGCGCTTGTTCAGCGCCTGGGTGATGCCGATCACCTCGTCCCTGCGGTTGCGAATCGGCACGCAGAGCAGGTTGCGCGTGAGGTAACCGGTGCGCTGGTCCATTTCGCGGTTGAACAGGGGGTGGGCATAGACATCGGCAATGATTTCGCCGCGGCCGCTGGCGAACACCGAGCCGGCGATGCCGACGCTGGCGGGGAAACGCACCTCGCCGACGACGCTCCCCTGCATCACGCGCGAGAACAGTTCACCGGTCTCCGGGTCGTGCAGGAACAGCGAACTGCGGTCGGCGCCGAGCATCTCGGTCACGACCTCCATCAAGCGCGGGAAAAGCACGTCGAGTGACAGGCTGTCGGAAACGCGGTTGGCGATGTCGACAAACTGCGCCTGGCGCTGCTCGGCCTGGGCAAGGCGCAGTATGAGGTCGGTTTTTTGGCCCTCCGACAGGCCATTGAGCAGCAAACCGATCTCGTCGCGCGGCGTGCGCGGGTCGAGGATCCGACGGACAATATCGGGGGTGGGTTGGGCGCTCATGATTTCCGGACGCGTTGAATACGCCTCATTCTATCCCTCAGCGGTAAATGGCAGGGAAATCTATCCGATCACGCATTGTGAGGCCTCGTGCCGCCGGGGCTGCGACTTGTCACCGGCTGGGGTAAAATCCGCCCTTGGAATTTGCGCGTCGCCCCGAACCATGGCCCACGTGCGGTTTGCGCGGGGTTCGGATGTCGCGGCAACAGCCACCCCGTTTTTTTCAGCCACTCAACGTCAGGAGCACAGCATGCAATCCCGCAGACAGTTCATGTTCAAGATAGTGCCGGCCATCGCCGTGGGCGGTTTGGTCGCCCGTGAGGCCTTCGCGCAGGCCAAGGTTGATGAAGCCGACCCGACCGCGGTGGGCCTTGGCTACAAAGCCAATGCGTCCAAGGTCGACAAGGCCAAGTTTGCCAAGTACGCCGCCGGCCAGACCTGCGCCAACTGCGCGCTCTATCAGGGCAAGCCGGCCGATGCGTTCGCCAATTGCGCCATATTCCCGGGCAAGCAGGTTGCGGGCAAGGGTTGGTGCAGTGCGTGGGCGAAAAAGGCCTGATCACCTGCGCGATGGTGTTGTAAAGCAGGGGCGCAGCAATGCGCCCCTTGTATTTTGTTCCCTGGGTTTGGTGTCACGGGTTTTGTGTTGCGGGTTTGGTGTCGCGGGCCGGTCGCAATCGTACGGTTTGGCCTGCGCCTTATACTCTGGCATTCGTTTGCAAGGAATCATCGCCGCATGAGCAGTGCCAGTTATCCGGTCGAACTTACCGCGCCCGACATCTCGCCCTACCGGCAGGGCAATGCCGGCATCGATTACGTCACCAGCTTTGACAGCGGCAGGCCGGGGCCGCATGTGCTGGTGTGCGCGCTCACCCATGGCAACGAATTGTGCGGCGCCATTGCCCTCGATTTCCTGTTTCGCCAGGGGGTGCGGCCCAAAGCGGGGCGGCTGACGCTGGCATTCAATAACGTCGCGGCCTACCAGCGCTTTGACGCGGCCCGACCGTCGGCGTCGCGCTTTGTCGACGAAGATTTCAACCGTGTCTGGGATGCAGGGACACTGGACGGGCCGCGCGACAGCGTCGAGCTGCGCCGCGCGCGTGAGTTGCGTGCACTGGTCGGCGGTGCCGATTTGCTCTTTGACATTCACTCGATGCAGCACAAGACGCCGCCGCTGATGATTTGCGGCATGACACGAAAGTCGCGTGAACTGGCGCTGGCGCTGGGTGCGCCGGCCTGGCTGGTTTGCGACGCCGGCCACGCCGCCGGCCGGCGCATGCGCGACCATGGCGGGTTTGCCGACGAGGCCAGCCCGAAAAACGCACTGCTGGTGGAGTGCGGCCAGCACTGGGAGGCTGCAAGCGCCAGTGTGGCCATCGACACCACCCTTCGCTTCCTGCTGCATTACGGCGTGGTCTCGCAGGAGTTTGCCGCGCCGCATCTGGATGCGACCGCGACGAACCAGGCGCAAAAGGTGGTGGAGGTGACCGAGGCGGTGACCATCGCCACCGATGCTTTTCGCTTTGTCCGGCCCTGGCTGGGCATGGAAGTCCTGCCCGAGGCGGGAACGCTGCTCGGCCACGATGGAGCGAACGAAGTGCGCACCCCTTACGACCGGTGCGTGCTGATCATGCCCTCGTTGCGCCTGCGCAAGGGACAGACCGCCGTGCGCCTTGGGCGCATCGTCAACTGAAATACCGAAGGTACTACCCGGAAAAGACCGCCTGGCGCGGCTTTCCAGGCGATCGCCCGTGAAAACCTGATGCCGAAAACGTGAACAAGCCCGCCAAACACCGCCGCTCCGAAGCTGAACTTGCAGCGCGTCGCGCAGCCCTGCCGCGGCCGGAGTTTCCCCCCGACCTGCCGGTGAGCGCGCGGCGCGAGGACATCGCCAGGGCCATCACCGAACATCAGGTGGTGATCGTCTGCGGTGAAACCGGCTCGGGCAAGACCACGCAACTGCCGAAAATCTGCCTCGCGCTCGGCCGCGGTGTGGCCGGCATGATCGGCCACACCCAGCCGCGGCGCATCGCCGCCCGCGCCACCGCCGCGCGCATTGCCGAGGAATTGAAGACCGAGCTGGGTGCCGCGGTCGGCTACAAGATCCGTTTCAACGACCGCATCGGTGCGAACAGCTACGTCAAGCTGATGACCGACGGCATCCTGCTGGCCGAAACACAGGGCGACCCGACGCTGTCGCAATACGACACCCTGATCATCGACGAGGCGCACGAGCGCAGCCTCAACATCGATTTTTTGCTTGGCTACCTCAAGCAACTGCTGCCGCGCCGGCCCGACCTCAAGCTCATCATCACCTCGGCCACCATAGACGCCGAGCGTTTTTCCAACCACTTCGCCACAGCGGGCAGGCCGGCGCCGGTGATCGAGGTGTCCGGCCGGCTCTATCCGGTGGAAGTGCGCTACCGGCCGCTGGAGGCCGATGAATCGGGCGAACTGGACATCGATGCCGCAATCGTCGATGCGGTGGACGAACTGGCGCGCATAGGCCAGGGCGACGTGCTGGTGTTTCTGCCCGGCGAGCGGGAAATCCGTGAAGCGGCGGAAGCGTTGCGCAAACACCACTTCGATGGCCCCGGCCGTAGGCCGGGAGGGCACACCGAGGTGCTGCCGCTTTATTCGCGCCTGACGGCGGCGGAGCAGGACCGCGTGTTCAAGTCGCACATCGGCCGGCGCATTGTGCTCGCCACCAACGTCGCCGAGACCTCGCTGACGGTGCCGGGCATACGCTACGTCGTCGATGTCGGCCAGGCGCGCGTCAAGCGCTACAGCTATCGCAGCAAGGTCGAGCAACTGCAGGTCGAAAAGATATCCCAGGCCGCTGCCCGCCAGCGCGCCGGCCGCTGCGGCCGCGTGGCGAGCGGCGTGTGCATCAGGCTCTACGATGAGGCCGACCACAATGCGCGCCCGGCCTACACCGACCCGGAAATCCTGCGCTCCTCGCTCGCCGCGGTGATACTGCGCATGAAGTCGCTGCACCTCGGAGAGGTCGAGGACTTTCCCTTTATCGAACCGCCGCTGCCGCGCGCCATCGCCGACGGCTATGCCCTGCTCAACGAGCTTGGCGCGGTGGATGACGACAACAACCTCACCGCCACCGGACGGCAGCTGGCAAGGCTGCCGCTCGATCCGCGCATCGGCCGCATGATCCTCGCCGCGCGCAACGAGAACGCGCTGGCCGAGGTGCTGGTCATTGCAGCGGCGCTGTCGGTGCAGGACCCGCGCGACAGGCCGCATGACCGCGCCCAGGCCGCCGACGCCGCGCAGCTAAAATTCAACGACGAAAAATCCGATTTTCTTGCCTACGTCAAGCTGTGGGCGTTTTACGAGCAGGCGCAGGCACACAACTCGCACCGCAAGCTGGCGCGTCTGTGCCACGACAACTTCCTCTCCTTCAACCGCATGCGCGAGTGGCGCGACATCCATGCGCAGCTGAAGGAAATGACCGCGGAGCTGGGCTGGAAGGCGGCGGCCACGCCGGCCACTTTTGCGCAAATCCACCGCGCGCTGCTCACCGGCCTCCTCGGCAACATCGGTCTCAAGTCGGATGAGGGGCATTACCTTGGCGCACGGGGCATCCGCTTCTGGGTGCACCCCGGATCGGGCCTGGTAAAAAAGGCCGGACGCTGGATTATGGTGGCCGAGCTGACCGAAACCACACGCCTGTATGCACGCTGCGTCGCCACCGTGGACGCCGAGTGGCTGGAGGACGTGGGCGGGCACCTGGTAAAGAAGAGCTATAGCGAGCCGCACTGGGAAAAAAAGCCGGCGCATGTGGCGGCCTTCGAGCGTGCTTCTTTCTACGGGTTGCTGCTCTACGCCAACCGCCGCGTGCATTACGGCCCCATGGACCCGGGTGATTCGCGCAAGATTTTCATCCGCCAGGCCCTGGTTGAGGGCGAGTACGAATCGCGCGCGCCGTTTTTCCAGCACAACCGCAAGCTGATCGAGGACATCGAGCGGCTCGAGCACAAGTCGCGCCGGCCGGACGTGCTGGTCGATGACGAGCTGATTTACGCCTTTTACGATTCGCTGGTCCCGGCCGAAATACATAACGGCGCGGCATTTGACGCCTGGCGGCGCGAGGCTGAGGAAAAAGACCCGAAGCTGCTGTTCCTCGAGCGCGAAGACCTGATGCGCCACGAGGCGGCCGGCATCACCACCGAGCAGTTCCCGCACCAGGTCGAGATGGCCGGGCGCAAGCTCGGGTTCGAGTACCTGCACGATCCGGGCGGGCCGCGCGACGGCGTGACGCTGACGGTGCCGCTGGTGGCGCTCAACCAGCTTCCGGCGGCCGCCTGCGAGTGGCTGGTACCCGGATTGATCAAGGAAAAGGTGCAACTGCTGGCCAAGTCACTGCCGCAGCGGCTGCGCCACCGGCTCGGACCACTGGCGGAGTTTGCCGAGGGCTTTGTCGCCGCGCCGCGTTCCGATGTGCCGCTCGCCGATGCCATCGCCCGCCATGCGCGCACGGCGCTGGGCCTGGCGATCCCGCTCGATGCCTTCCGCCCGGAAATGCTGCCGGCACACCTGGCTATGAATTTTCGCGTGCTCGACGAGCACGGCCGCCA
>CAMAWC010000037.1 GCA_945861875.1 Bordetella parapertussis | reverse complement strand
CTGCGATTCAGCACCTGACCATGCCCTTTGGCATTCATGCGGCTCAATACCTCCTGCGTATAGCGCGACCGACTAGGTTCAATGCGATCACCGTCGAGCATCTCTAGCGCATCAAGAAGCAGAACGGCCTCTTTGGTCCGTGCGCCGCCGGCTAAGGTTTTAAGCGCACTGGCCACCAGCTGCTTACGGCTAGACTCCGTAACCAGCGCGGAGAAAATCGGGTACTCAGGTGAAACTTCGGCAAAGTGCGGGTTAAGTGCCAGGCCAGACACGACATTTACGATGTCGCGAAAGTTGGCACGTTCTTCAGCACCCAAGCGCAGCTTGTCGCGGATGGAAATACCTTTCACCCACTCTTTCAGGGTTTTGGTTTTGCCTTGATATGCGACCTCGAAAGCAGTCATCTGCTTTACTTGCAACCACTTGCTCATTTCACGCAGCGCGTCTTTACCCTTATCGAGATAGACCACCTTGGTAGCACCGCTGGCAGTCGAGGCAAGGTCATGCGCTGCCGCATAGAACGACAGATGGCGCTTTACGTCTTCGTCGAGGCCTTTTAGTCGGAAGAACACCTCGTCCGACTTATTTTCGTCTCGAAAACGCGGAGGCTCAAACGGTTGAATAAAGTACACGTAGAAATCGCGTTCAGGCTGGGCAGTGGGTCGGTCATTCGGTGCCCCGAAAAACAGGTAACCGTTGCGGTCAACACGGTGGTCTTGCCATTCAATCGAGTACTGCCAAATCTGATGCCCAGTGACATAGGTATTCTCGTCAATTCGCTCCATTAACTGCTTTATGGCGCCATAGTAAGCGCGGTCTAGCGCATCGTCGGACAAGGCCTCGGCGCGCCTCTCGATTTGTGCATCGTAGTCAACGTCCTTTTTGAGATCAAGGTAATACTGTTCAGTGTCCGGGGCCTTGGAGATGAACTGACCGTTAACCGTCTTGACGATCTCCCGCAGGGTAGTCTGCACAGCGGTAAGTAGGTCGTCCGCTGGTTCGCCACCGAGGTCTTCAATTCCTGGCTGATAAAGGCATAGCGTGTCCCGCAGCTCGACATCGGTCGGGCCAACAGGGACATAGATGTCGCCGCCAGTGGTAAGTCGATGCACCGACAGGGCGGCAATCACGCGCTGCGCCATGAGCTTGTAAGCCGGGCGGGTAAAGGCCTTCAACACGCGCTCCGCAAGGACCTCAGACACCTTCAGGACAGGACCGATGCTGGGGTCGGCGCGCAGCACCGAGTTGGAGGTCACGGTTTCCCAGAATTTGTCGTAGCTGATCAGTCCTGGGCGATCATCGGGAACCTCGTCGTTCAAAACCGCCTGAATCTGGTCGCGCAGGGTAACCAGGGCGCCGCGCTTCTCGGTGAAGATCAGCCGCTCGAAGGTACCGATGTATTCGGGATGAACCGGGAACAGTCGTACGTACTCGTCCATGCGCTCGTTCATCGAACTGTAGAACTTGGCGTACTTGGTAAGATAGGTCCGAATCTTGTTTTGCTGGTCAGTTGTCTTTTTCAGCAGTCGCTCCGCGACCACGAAGCTGACGTCTTGCCGAGCCAGCAATACTTGGGTGAAACGGTCCTTTACACGGTGCAAGCTGTCGGCGACGTGCTGAAATCGGTTGCTATCGAAGATGGCCTCCTGCACCCCCGCAACAAAGCGAAAGCGCAGATGCTTTGTGACTTCACCTATCTCGCGCAGAAAAGACAGGTCCAGCACCAAGTCGTGATCCTTGCGGGACCGCAGATAGTCGAGAAACTCGTCGACCACCAACAACACGCCGTGGTTGGGATGCACCTCGGCGAACGCGGCCATCATTTCCTCGAACGCCGCCTTGTTGTTGACCACCTTGTCCGCAGCCGGGAACGAGTAGCTGACGCCGTTTTTTTCAAGAAAAAGTTCAAGTTCCTGGGTAATGATGTCCCGCAGAGACATCTGGCTGGAGATCTCAATGCGGTGCACCTTGAACTTGCCCGCGATCTTTCCCGCCGCTTCTGCGACCTTGGGGTGGCGGATCATCGGCTGGTAGACCACATCCTCAGCCACAAGAGACAGTACTGACATCAAATGCGATTTACCAGTCCCGTAGTTGCCAACCACCAGCAGGCCCATGTGATCGACAGACTCATCGAATGAGATCTGCGGAATAATCTGCTTGGCGATTCGCTCTGCCATGGCGTCGGAAATGACGTAGGTCGCAACGAGCTTCTTAGCCTCGTCCGGCCGATTAGCGTCAAGTAGCTGTATGACCGATTCAATCGGTTCAAATTGTATGAGGTCACCGTAACGCATATCTCCCCCTATTCTCTAAGACTGAGTTTGAAATGTGACCAAGCCGTCAACGCTATAGTCCTGATGTTCTGGATGTCCCATATCGGCATAGGTCAGCCGACCGTCGTGTAACTCACCGGGCCAAATCGCAATTACACGCCTGTTGCCAGCTTGGCGCTTCAGCAAATCCAGAGGATTTAGCTGCAATGTGGGGTCGAATAACAATTCAATGTTATCGATTAGCAGTAAGTCGTCCTTCGAATATTCATCGGCCAATTCACGCAACGCGGCGATGGCCTGCAGGGGGCGCTGCTTTTCCGGTACGACAGCTAACCGGCGCCCCACCTCTGAGCCCACGTTCAAAATGCGTGCACCTACGTGTTTGGCAAATGCCAAAAGCAACGCCGTCGTCCCAATATGTAGGGGCGAAACGAGGAGGATTAGCTTGCTTTTTCGGGCTGCGATGTCTATTGCGAGCTGTTCAAGGTCTTCTAACATCCGCGATGTCTATTATCCCAATTCAACCACGCGACGATAGCACGGCTACCGGTGGTATTTAGCACGCCATCGCGCTTACTCAACAGACCCACAAACTGGAGAATCGCATCCTGTTTTAGGTAGAGTCAGGACTACCGCGCAGCACATATTGAGCAAAATCTATTGGCACAATGGGGTAAGTACGGGAAAGTCGAGAGAACCTCGACGTTCGTATAGGCTGAGAGCCTATAGAACGAATTGTTCAGCTTACCCAGAGCTGCGCGTCTAGGCCTTCAGGGCCGGAGAAAAAGGACACCCTGCCCTCAGTTACCTGGAACTCACCAAATCCCGCCAGGAACACGGATTCGCCAGTCTCAAGGGCCAAGGTCAGCTCCTCGTAGAAGCTGGCGACAAGATCCCGTGCCTCTACCTTGGTTAGGCCAATGTTGTCGGCGAGCATGGCAGCGAGTTGGCTACGGGTTAGGGGCATATGGATATGTTGCAGAGGGAAGAAATGCCAGATATGGCGTAGTAGCGGACACATTTGCTAAACCGTACCGCTTACCGTACCGCAAAATAAAAAAACCAGCTTTCGCTGGTCTTCTATTATCTCTAACTCTTTGATTATATTGGTCGGGGCGAGAGGATTCGAACCTCCGACCCCTTGCACCCCATGCAAGTGCGCTACCAGGCTGCGCCACGCCCCGACTCGAGCTGCGGATTATAGCAGAGGAAGCCGCCGCGCCCTAAGCGCGCAGCGAATCAATTACGGTTTTGAGCTCTTGCCGCAGCCAGTTTGCGTCAAAACCCACAGAATCGCCGGACGCGTCCGCTTTCTGGGCACTCGACGCCGCTGCGCCATTCGGGCCGAGATGGTTATCAAGCCGGTTGCGCGCGCCGCTGATGGTGAAACCCTGCTCGTAAAGCAGTTCGCGAATGCGCCGGATCAGCAGGACTTCATGATGCTGGTAGTAGCGCCGGTTGCCGCGGCGCTTGACCGGTTTTAGCTGGGTGAATTCCTGCTCCCAGTAGCGCAACACGTGCGGTTTGACCCCGCACAGCTCGCTCACCTCGCCTATGGTGAAGTAGCGCTTCGCCGGGATCGGCGGCAGGCTACTGCTGGCTCGGCTGTTTTCCATTTTCCTGCGCGTCTTCCACCATCGCCTTGAGTTTCTGGCTGGCGTGGAATGTCACTACTCGACGGGCGGTGATGGGAATTTCCTCGCCGGTTTTTGGATTGCGGCCCGGCCGCTGCGGCTTGTCACGCAGCTGGAAATTGCCGAAACCGGAGAGTTTTACGCTGTCGCCCGCTTCGAGGGCGATGCGCACCTCCTCAAAGAAGGTTTCCACCATGTCCTTCGCCTCGCGCTTGTTCAGCCCTACTTTTTCAAACAGCATGTCCGCCAATTCGGCCTTGGTCAGCGTCATTCTCATCCCCCTGGGGAAGAGGAGGTCCTCTTCCGCGTTGTCACTCGGGGAATCACTCCCCGTTCCCTGTTAAGCGCGCAGCTTTGCCCCATGCCGTAAAGCCAGAATCTGGATCAACCGGGCCGTCACTGAATCGGCCTCTTCATCCGTCAATGTTTTCGCAGTATCTTGCATAACTACCCGAAATGCAAGGCTTTTTTGCCCTGGCGCTATGCCTTTGCCACGATAGACATCGAACAGCCGGACGGTCTGTAAAACATCGATTTTCGCCGTCTGGATTTCGTCCAAAAGCGATTGTGCCGTAACCCCCTCGGCCACCACCACGGCAAGGTCCCGGATAAGCGCCGGGAATTTGGACAAATCGCGGTAGGCTGGAAGCGCCCGTTTTGCCACTGCTTCCACATCGAGTTCGAACACAACCGGCGCAGACGGCAATTCATATTTTGCCAGCCACTGCGGATGCAACTCACCCAGCCAACCCACCGGATTTCCGTCCAGCAGGATTTGCGCACAGCGGCCCGGATGAAAAGCGGCATGGTGTCCGGCAACAAACTGCGCCCTGTCACCGGCAGAACCGAGCAGGGTTTCAATATCACCCTTGACGTCATAAAAGTCGACATTGCGGCCCGGGATACCCCATTGCTCTTCCGCAGCGGGTCCGTAGGCGATTGCGCCGATGCGCATCGGCTGATTTAGCCCGGCAACGGAAAAAGCCCCGTCCTCGGCCGCTGGATCATGGAGGAACACCCGGCCGACTTCAAATACCCTGACGCGGTCGCACTTGCGATTCAGGTTATAGCGAACATTGGCGACCAGGCTGCCAATCAGTGTCGAGCGCATCACCGCCAGCTGGCTGGCGATGGGATTAAGCAGCCGGATCGGCCTGGCGTTGGTGGCGAAGTCCTGTTCCCATTCGATATCGACAAAGCTGAAATTGATGACCTCGCGGTAGCCGCTCGCGGCCAGTTGCCGGCGCAGTTCATGGGTACTGCGGATCGATTCGGGCTGGGGCAGCATTGCCGCCACGGCACGCGGCGGGTTGGCCGGAATGCGCTCAAAGCCGTAAAGGCGCGCCACTTCCTCTATCAGGTCTTCTTCAATTTCAATGTCAAAGCGATATGCCGGCGGAGTCACCACAAACACTTCGCCCCCCGCGACAGGATGACGCGAAAACGCAAAGCCCAGACGGCCGAATATATCGGCCATCTGGCTGGCGCTGATGTCCAGGCCAATTATCTTTTGTGCGCGCGCGACGCGCATGCGCACAGGCTTGCGCTCCGGCAGGCGCGCGACCTGGTCCTGTACCGGACCGGGCTCGCCGCCGCATAGACCCAGGATCAGCCGCGTTGCCCGCTCTATCCCGGGAATGTTGTTTTCGAAATCCACCCCGCGCTCAAAGCGGTGCGCCGCGTCACTGGTAAAGTTGTAACGCCGTGAACGGCCCGCGATGGCATCGGGAAAAAAGAACGCCGATTCAAGATAAATGTTTACCGTGTCAAGATCGGCCTTGGTGCTGTCACCACCCATGATGCCCGCGAGGCCGATGGGACCGGAGGCGTCGGTGATGCAAAGAATGGTCTCGTCAACGGCGACGGTCTGCTCATTGAGCAATTTGACCTGCTCGTCCTTGCGCCCAAAGCGCACGTCAATGCCACCGGACAATTTGTCAAAGTCATACACATGCAGCGGCCGTCCCAGTTCAAGCATGACGTAGTTGGTGACGTCGACCAGCGCGGAGATCGGGCGCTGCCCTGCCCGCTCGAGGCGCTGCCGCATCCAGTCGGGCGTAGGCGCATTGGCGTTGACATTGCGAATTACGCGCCCGGTGAATCTGCCGCACCCACTGCTGTCGCTTATTTTCACGGCAAGGACGGCGTTGCCTACGGGTGCCACGGGAATGATCTCGGGCACCGTGAGAGGCGCACCGGTGAGAGCCGCCACCTCGCGAGCCACACCGAGTATAGAGAGGCAATCGGCGCGGTTTGGCGTCAGCTTGATTGTAAGCAGTGCGTCGTCAAGCGCGTAATAATCGCGGAAGTCGCCGCCGACCGGCGCGTCCGCCGGCAGGCCCAGCAAGCCGCTGTGGTCATCTGACAAACCCAGTTCGCGCGCGGAACAGAGCATGCCCTGGCTTTCCACGCCGCGCATTTTGGCCAACTTTATTTCGAAAGGCTTGTCCGGTGCGTCACCCGGCAGGCGGGCACCGATTTTCGCGACCGGCACCTTCATGCCGGCGGTGACATTGGGCGCCCCGCAGACGATGGAAAGCGGCTCCGCAAGGCCGGCGTCGACACGGCACAGCGACAAGCGGTCGGCGTTCGGATGCCGGCCGGTTTCGAGAACCTGCCCCACCACCACACCGGAAAAAGCCGGTGCGACGCGCTTGCACTCCTCGACCTCGAGACCGGACATCGTCAGCAAATGCACGAGCTGATCGGTGGTCAAGTCCGGATTGACCAGGGTGCGCAACCATTTTTCTGAAATTTGCATTGTCAGCCAGGCCTTTTGGTCAGGCGAATTGCTCTAGAAAACGCAAATCGCCCTCGTAAAACAGGCGCAAGTCGTTGATGCCGTAACGAAGCATGGTGAGCCGCTCCAGCCCGGAACCAAAGGCAAAGCCGATATAACGTTCCGGGTCGAGGCCGAAGTTGCGGATGACACCGGGATGGACTTGGCCCGAGCCGGATATCTCCAGCCATCTGCCCTTGTTCGGGCCGCTGGCGAACATCATGTCGATTTCCGCCGAGGGCTCGGTGAACGGAAAATACGACGGCCGGAAACGCACCTGCACGTCATCGGATTCGAAATAGCGCCGCACAAAATCGAGGTAGACGCCCTTGAGGTCGGCAAAGCTGATGTCCTCCGATATCCACAGGCCCTCGAACTGGTGGAACATCGGCGAATGCGTGGCGTCGCTGTCGACACGGTAGGTGCGCCCGGGTGCGATGACCTTGATCGGCGGCATGTGTTCCAGGTGGCGGTGCCGCTCGACGTGCTGCCTGGCGTAGCGCACCTGTATCGGGCTGGTATGGGTCCGCAGCAGCAGCTGCAAGCCGCCGGCGTCCTTGTCCTCGACGTAAAAGGTATCCTGCATCGACCGCGCCGGATGGTTTTCCGGGTTATTCAGCGCGGTGAAGTTGTACCAGTCCGTTTCAATTTCCGGACCATCCGCCACGTCAAACCCGATCGAGCGGAAAATTTCCTCCACACGCATCCAGGTCAGCACCACCGGGTGGAGACTGCCGCCTCCGCGTCTGCGACCGGGCAGGGTTACGTCGAGTGATTCGGCTTCAAGCCGTGACAGCAGTTGCTTTTGCGCAAGCGCGTCGCGTTGTGCGGCCAGGGCGGCCTCGATCTGCTCTTTGGCAGCATTGATTTTTGCGCCGGCATCGCGCCGCTCCTCCAGGGGCATCTTGCCGAGGCCCTTGAGCAATTCGGTGAGGACACCGGACTTGCCAAGAAAACGCGCCTTGGCCTGCTCGAGTTCGGCGGCATCGGCAATGCTGCCGAACCGGTCCAGTGCTTCACGAACGATGGCGTCGAGGTTATTCATGGGGAGACGGGGTTTGCTGCGGCCAAAAAAGACGGCGCCAGATGCTGCTTTGGCGCCGTCCCTTCGTTCCGACCAATCAGGTCAGCCGTATCGAGAGAATTCAGCCCAGATTTGCCTTTACCTGGTTGGCAATCTGCGCAAACGCCGCCTTGTCGGCAACTGCCAGGTCGGCCAGCACCTTGCGGTCGATCTCGATCATCGCCTTTTTCAGGCCATTCATGAATACCGAGTAGGAAAGGCCGTGCTCGCGCACGGCGGCGTTGATACGGGCGATCCACAATGCGCGGAAAACACGCTTGCGGGTACGGCGGTCGCGATAGGCATATTGCCCCGCCTTCATCACCGCTTCTTTGGCGATACGGAAAACGTTACCGCGGCGACCGCGGTAACCCTTGGCTGCGTCTATGACTTTTTTGTGCTTGGCGTGTGCAGTTACGCCGCGTTTTACGCGTGGCATGGCGGCTCCTTAAGCGTAGGGCAACATCGCGCGGACTGAGCGCTTGTTGGTCTCGTGCACAGCTGCGGTACCACGCAACTGGCGCTTGTTCTTGGTGGTCTTCTTGGTGAGGATGTGGCGCTTGAACGCTTGCGAGCGCTTCACGCTGCCACCGGCGCGCACCTTGAAGCGCTTGGCTGCACCGCTCTTGGTTTTCATCTTGGGCATGACTATTCCTTCATTTTCTGCGACACCGGGTGGCTCCTGGGAGCACTTCATTCCAGACTGCCCGTCTGGGACCTCGGTAACGCTTGTTTTAAAAACGCGCCTGGCTCTCGCTCAGGCTGCGGCCTTGCTGGTACTGCTGCTGCTTTCGCTCTTCTTGGCGATAACCACTTTTTTCGGTCCCAACACCATGACCAGCTGGCGACCCTCCATCTTGGGGTACTGCTCCACCACGGCATATTGCTCGAGGTCGGTCTTGACCCGCTCAATAAGCCGATGTCCGAATTCCTGGTGGGCCATTTCACGACCACGGTAACGCAATGTCACCTTGGCCTTGTCACCTTCTTCGAGAAACTTTATCAGGTTGCGCAGCTTGATCTGGTAGTCGCCTTCGTCAGTGCCGGGCCGGAATTTGACTTCCTTGACCTGGATCTGCTTTTGCTTGAGCTTGGCTTCGTGGGCCTTCTTGGCCTCGCGATACTTGAACTTGCCAAAGTCCATCATCTTGCAGACCGGCGGCTTCGCCGTAGGGGCGATTTCCACCAGATCGACTTCAGCTTCTTCTGCCATGCGCAAGGCATCGGCTATCAGCACAATGCCTAGTTGCTCTCCCTCAACACCAACCAGCCTGACCTCGGGTGCGTTGATGTCGCTATTCAAGCGCTGCGGTTTTTCCTGAGCGATGTTGGTTCTCCTGGGAATTAATAATTAGGCCGTGCCAATCGCCACCGCCTCGTTTAAAAGGCGTTCGACAAAGTCCTCCAGCGCCATCTGCCCGAGGTCTTCACCGCTGCGAGTCCGCACGGCCACCTGTTTCGCCGCCTTTTCTTTTTCACCAACAATCAGCTGGTAAGGCAGCTTTTGTAAGCTATGTTCTCGTATTTTATAGGTTATTTTCTCATTTCGCAAATCGGTCTCAACCCGTACACCAGCCGCCTCCAGCCCCGCCGCCACCTCCCGCGCATAGTCGGCCTGTCCCTCAGAGATGTTCAGCACCACCACCTGCACCGGCGCCAGCCAGACCGGGAATGCCCCGGCGAAGTTTTCGATGAGAATTCCGATAAAACGCTCCATCGATCCGACAATGGCTCGGTGGAGCATTACCGGGGTTTTGCGGCTGTTATCGTCCGCCACGTACTCGGCCCCGAGGCGCTCGGGCATGTTGAAGTCGACCTGCATGGTGCCGCATTGCCACACCCGGCCGATCGCATCCTTGAGCGAATATTCGATTTTCGGACCGTAAAAAGCGCCCTCACCGGGGGATACCTGGAAATCACAACCAGACTGTTTCATCGACTCGATTACCGCCGCCTCCGCTTTGTCCCACAGCGCGTCGGATCCGACCCGCTTTTCCGGCCTGGTCGCAACCTTGTAAATAATTTCCTTGAAGCCGAAGTCCCGGTAGACCTGCTGCAACAGCACCGTAAATGCGATGCATTCGGCAAGAATCTGCTCGTCCGTGCAAAAAATATGTCCGTCATCCTGCGTAAATGCGCGAATGCGCATGATGCCGTGCAGGGAACCCGAGGGCTCATTGCGATGGCATGCGCCGAATTCGCCATATCGCAAAGGCAGGTCACGATAACTACGCAGCCCCTTGTTGAAAATTTGCACATGCCCGGGGCAATTCATCGGTTTCACCGCATAGTCGCGTTTCTCCGACTCGGTGGTGAACATGTGTTCCTTGTAGTTCTCCCAGTGACCGGATTTTTCCCAGAGGCTGCGGTCAAGTATCTGCGGGCAACGCACCTCGCGGTAACCATTGCGCTGGTAGACCTTGCGCATGTACTGCTCGACCTGCTGCCAAAGCGCCCAGCCCTTGGGATGCCAGAACACCATCCCCGGCGCCTCATCCTGCATGTGGAACAAATCAAGCTGGGTTGCGAGTCGCCGGTGATCGCGCTTCTCCGCCTCCTCGAGCATCAGCAAATACGCGTCCTGATCCTCTTTTTTCGCCCAGGCCGTACCGTAAATCCGCTGCAACATTTCGTTTTTTGAGTCGCCCCGCCAGTATGCCCCGGCCAGTCGCATCAGCTTGAAAACCTTGAGCTTTCCGATCGATGGCACATGCGGCCCGCGACACAGGTCGACAAATTCGCCCTCACGATACAGCGACACATCGTCATCGGCCGGGATAGACGCGATGATTTCCGCCTTGTAGTGCTCGCCGATCGACTTGAAATAACTGACCGCCTGGTCTCGCGGCAAGACCTCGCGCGTGACCGGAAAATCCTTTTTCGCCAGTTCAGCCATTTTTTTCTCAATGGCGACGAGATCGTCGGGCGTAAAAGGACGCTTGTACGAAAAGTCGTAGTAAAAGCCGTTCTCTATGACCGGCCCGATGGTGACCTGGGCATCCGGGAACAGCGACTTGACCGCATACGCGAGCAAATGGGCCGCCGAATGGCGGATGACCTCCAGTCCGACCGGATCCTTGTCGGTCACAATCGCCAGCTGGCTGTCGCCATGTATCTCGTGTGAAGTATCGACCAGCTTGCCGTCGACACGGCCTGCGAGCGCCGCGCGGGCGAGGCCGGCGCCGATGGATGCCGCAACCTCGGCTACGGTCACGGCTTTGTCATAGCTGCGGACGGAACCGTCAGGCAGGGTGATATTGGGCATGTTTTGATCCTCCAGACTCAGAAATAAAAAAAGTGCGGGCAAGCCGCACTTTTTTCAAAGCAGAAACAACAACCGCGGCTAGTGCTGCAACGAATAAGCAACCCGAGTTCGCGGTGTCATAACGCATGCCCTTTCGGTATATCTGTCACAACTGCAGGTAGCTGGTAGGCGCGATTGGACTCGAACCAACGACCCCCACCATGTCAAGGTGATGCTCTAACCAGCTGAGCTACGCGCCTAATAAGCACGCTATTTTAGCCTAGCCGGGCGGTCCGGGCAAATAAGCCTGCATTCGCCCGGCTTTTCGCAATGACAAGGCACGTCGGCCGGCAAGGACGCCGGCACGATTTGACGCTGAAAACAGGTTGAAAATCGCTTAGCCTGCCCAAGCGCGGCTGCGCGAACTGTAGCTGTAGGGATTGGACTTGAACGCCACTTTCTGGCAGGTCAGCGTGAATTCGGTACCCGACACCTGAAAGGCGAAGGGCTCGCCGTTGGGGCACTTGGGCACGGATGAAATGTACTTGGGCGCGAGCTTGTCGAGGGCGTCCGGATAGCCTCCAGCCTCGAGCTTGTGCTTGGTCAAGCCGTTGATCAGGTTTGCCCCCCTCGACTCGGTAATGGCAATATTTTTCTGGCCCTCGCTGTAAAAATCGAGCGCAACGTAAGCCCCGGCCAGCACGACCGCTACCACCACCAGCGCGATTACCTGCGCCGAACCCTGCTCCATCCGTTTGCTCGATTGCATGGATCCCTCCCGTTGTGCGTTAATGCCCGAACTCTACCAAACCGCTGGGCCTAGTGCAGCCCCAACATTTCTGCGGCGTGTTTTCGCGTTGTGGCGGTTATTGACATGCCGCCGAGCATGCGCGCGATTTCGTCGATACGCCCCGCCTTGTCCAGGACGGTAACCGCGCTCTTTACGCCGCCCTTGTCGGTCTGCTTCGCGACCGACCACTGTGCGTCAGCCTGCGCCGCGACCTGTGCCAGGTGCGTCACGCACAAGACCTGCCTGCTGGCGCCCAGCTCCTTGAGCTTTTTGCCGACCACCTCGGCCACCGCGCCCCCTATGCCGGCATCGACCTCGTCAAAAATTAGCGTGGGAACCGGCGCGGCCTTGCTCGCGACCACCTGAATCGCCAGGCTGATGCGCGACAACTCGCCGCCGGAGGCGACTTTGGCCAGCGAACGAGGCTCTACTCCGGGATTGGCGGCCACCTGGAACTCCACCATCTCGTTTCCGTGAAGGCTTCCCCCGGACGCGTTGGAATTCAAGGCCACCTGGAACACCCCCCCGCCCATTGCCAGTGATTTCATCGCAGCAGTGACATCCCTGGAAAATTTCCCGGCCGCCTTCTTTCTTCCGCCGGTCAGTTTTTCCGCGGTGTTGCGGTAGCTGGCACTGGCAACCTGTTCCTGCTCGACAAGGGCGGCAAGATCCGCGGCAAGCTCGAGTTCTTCCAGACGCGTCCGCAGTGCCGCCAATTTCCCCGGCAACTCGTTCGCATCGCAGCGATATTTTCTTGCCGCCGCATGAATCGCATCCAGCCGCTCATTAACCCCGGCCAGTCTGGCCGGGTCGAGTTCCAGACGGTCGGCGTAATGGCGAAGCGCATATATGGCCTCCTGCAATTGTGCTTGCGCCGATTCGAGCAAATTTTTCGTTTCATCCAGTCCGGGGTCCAGTTGCGCCAACTGTTTTATTCTCGCCGTCGCCCCCGAGAGGGCACCCATGCTGGCCGATTCGCCCTCCGAAAGGCTGTCAAGCGCCGATTGCGTTCCTTCCAGCAGGCTCGCCGAATGCGACAAACGGCGGTGCTCGGCCTGGACCGTATCCCACTCTCCGGGCTTGACCGCGAGGCGGTCCAGTTCCTCCACCTGCCAGGCGACTTGCTCGCGTTCGGCAGTCCTCGCGGCGGCATTGGTTTCGTGCTCCGACCTTGCCTGCACCAATCGCTGCCAATGACGATAGGCCGCGGCCACCGTACCCGCCACCTCGAGTAATCCGGCGTGCGCATCAAGAAGTTCACGCTGGGCATCGGGCTTCATCAATGACTGGTGTTCGTGCTGGCCGTGGATATCAAGCAGCCATTCCCCGGCGATACGCATTTGCGTCAGCGTGGCCTGGCTGCCATTGATATAACCGCGTGAGCGGCCGCTGCGGTCCACCACCCGGCGCAGCATCACCTGGTTTGAATCAGCCTCAAACGCCATCTCCCGCAACCACGCCAACAAAGGTGACTTTGCATCGACGACAAATTCGGCGGCGATTTCGGCCCGCTCCGCACCGCTGCGCACCACCATCGGATCGGCGCGATCCCCCAGGGCCAGCGCCAGTGCGTCAATCAGAATCGACTTGCCGGCGCCGGTCTCCCCGGTCAAGGCGGTAAAACCAGCGTTGAACTCGAGTTCGAGGCGTTCGACAATTACAAAATCGTGAATGGACAGGTGCGAGAGCATGTCACCAATGGCAAATTAATTGAAATTGCAACGACAACTGCGCAAATCCGGTTCAGCCGCGTTTTTCCCGGAGATACCCATGGAACTTGCACGACATCCCCGGCGGGCGAGCTCAGAGATTCTCACTCCAATGCAGCTTTTCCCTCAGCATGGCGTAGTAACTGTAGCCAGGCGGATGAACAAACTGGATGGTCTGCGTGGCGCGCGCGACCAATACCTGGTCCCCCTCACTGAGGTCATATTGCGGCTGGCCATCAAAATGCAGGCGGGCGTCGAGCGCGCGCTTGAGCGTAATATCGATGACGCAGGCATCACTCACGGTAATCGGGCGGTTGGACAGCGTATGCGGGCAAATCGGCACCAGCACCAAGCCCGGAACATTAGGCTGCAAGATCGGCCCGTTGGATGACAAGGCGTAGGCGGTGGATCCGGTCGGCGTGGCCACAATTAAACCATCCGAGCGCAAGTCGTAGACAAACTGGCCGTCGATGTGAACCATGAATTCGATCAGGCGGCCGATCGAACCCTTGTTCACGACAATATCATTCAGCGCCAAGGTCTCGAAGACACATTTGCCGCCGCGCATTACCTGCGCGCTGAGCAACGTCCGCTCCTCGGTGGCAAACCGCCCCTCAAGCAGGGCTGCAATGGTCGGGATCATTGCTTCCAGGGCGATATCGGTCATGAACCCGAGCCTGCCCTGATTAACCCCAACAAGCGGCACCCTGAAATGCGCCAACCCGCGCGCCGCGGTCAGCATGCTGCCATCACCGCCAAGGACCACGGCCAGGTCCGCCTGCGCGCCGATCGCGGCAAAATCAGCGTGCGGAAAAGCAGTAACGCCTCCCGAACGCGCGGTTTCCGCCTCAACCAGCACGGAACAACCTTTCTCGGCCAGGAAAACACCCAGGCGCTGCAGCAACTCGGCCGCACCCGGGGTGTTGTATCTGCCGATAAGGGCGATGGTCTTGAATGCGGTCATGGAGCCGCATTAAATCACAACCGGACCCGCCACGTCAGGCGGAGCAGGTGAATTTCTGCGGCTTTGTTACCGTGAATTTTTCCCCTTGTGTAGAATGGGTCCCATGCTAGACCGTCGCGCCCAGATACTCCTGAAAACCCTCGTAGAGCGTTACATCGCCGACGGTGAACCGCTTGGTTCGCGCGCCCTGTCACGCTACTCCGGGCTTGATTTGTCACCGGCGACCATACGCAACGTCATGGCTGACCTGGAGGACATGGGTTTCATCGCCAGTCCGCACACCTCGGCGGGACGGATCCCGACGCCGCGCGGTTATCGCTTCTTCGTCGATACGCTGCTGACGACCAAACCGCTGGAACGCGGTGAAATCAGCCAGATGGAAGAAAACCTCAATCCGGATCATCCGCAGCGGCTTATCAGCTCCGCATCCCAGGTGCTATCGCAACTGACCCATTTTGCCGGGGTAGTTGTCGCACCGAGGCGCAGAAGTCCCGCCTTCAGGCACATCGAATTTCTCAGCCTTTCCGAACGGCGTATTCTGCTGATTATCGTAACGGCAGAGGGTGACGTGCAGAACCGCATCCTGTTCACGGACAAGGCCTACAGTCCGGCCGATCTCACCACCGCCGCCAATTTCCTCAACCAGAACTATGCCGGCCTGACTTTTGAGTCCATCGGTTTGAGGGTACAGGATGAGCTAAAGCAGTTGCGGCAGGACATGATGCTCCTGATGACCGCAGCCCTGGAAGCCGGCAACCAAGCCCTGTCTGAAGGCACCGAAAATTACGTCATATCGGGCGAAAAAAACCTGCTTGATTCGCAGGACCTCTCCTCCAATATGGGACGCCTGCGTGAATTGTTCGAATTGTTTGAGAAAAAAACCCTGCTCATACAGATTCTCAACGTGAGCAACCGCGCCCAGGGCGTGCAGCTTTTCATCGGCGGCGAATCAGGTATCTCGCCCCTGGACGAATGCAGCGTGGTTTCCGCTCCGTATGAAATCGACGGGCAGATCGTCGGTTCCGTGGGGGTCATCGGCCCCACCAGGATGGCCTATGAGCGTGTTATCCCTATCGTCGATATCACCGCCAAACTGCTCTCGAGCGCCCTCTCAGACAACCCGCAGCACTGAGACGGCAGAACCTGATGCCGCGATTCCTGCCGGAACCCCCCTACCAGCATGCCAACGTGGCAAAAACCGCGGTGCTGCTGGTCAACCTGGGCACACCCGACGCCCCCACCGCAACTGCGGTGAGGCGTTACCTGAAGGAGTTTCTTTCCGATCCGAGGGTGGTGGAGATTCCGAAAATTTTATGGTGGCTGATACTCAACCTCGTAATCCTCAACGTGCGCCCGGCCAAGTCGGCGCGGAAGTACGCTTCGATCTGGCAGGAGCAAGGCTCACCCTTGCGCTTTCATACCGAGCGCCAGTCGCGCTTGCTGGCGGACCACCTTGCCGGACGCGTTGATTCCCCTCTGGTAGTCGATTACGCCATGCGCTACGGCAACCCGGGCATCGCCAAAACGCTGTCGCGGTTAAAGGAGCAGGGTTGCGACCGCATTCTTTTCCTGCCGCTTTACCCGCAATACGCCGCAAGCACAAGTGCAACGGCGGTCGACGAACTGGCGCGCTGGTTGCGTGTGACGCGCACCGTGCCCGAAGTGCGCACGGTAAAACATTTTCATGACCATCCGGCTTATATCGCCGCGCTGGCTGCCTCGCTGAGGGAACATTGGGCCCGCGAAGGACGCCCCGATAAACTGGTCATGAGTTTTCACGGACTGCCCCGCTATACCCTTTCCCGCGGTGATCCATATCACTGCGAATGCCACAAGACGGCGCGCCTGCTTGCCGAAGCCCTCGGGCTGGAAGACGGTTTCTGGAAAATCACATTTCAGTCGCGTTTCGGCAAAACCGAATGGCTCAAGCCCTACACCTCGGAGGCGCTCGAGGCCTATGCCAAACAGGGAATCGGACGCGTCGATGTGGTTTGCCCCGGCTTTACCGCCGACTGCCTGGAAACGCTGGAGGAAATCGCGATCGAGGGCAAGGCGGACTTTCTCAAGGCCGGCGGCAAGACGTTCCACGCCATTGCCTGCCTGAACGAGCGCCCCGAATGGATTAGCGCGTTGGGAGACATTGCCCTTGAACACCTCTCCGGCTGGGTCAGCAAATCCTGGAGCCCGCAGGAGGCCTTGGCCGCCGCCAAGTCGAGCCAGGAACGCGCCCGGACCCTTGGCGCTACCAATTAGGGAGCATTAACGGACAACGCTTGAAACGGCGTCGCCCGCCCTCATATCCCCTTTTATTTACCTCGGATCCGAAACATGTCACAAGAACAAAGCGAAACGCGCCAGTCCCCGCCCCTGACCGAGCAAGCAGATGCCACGCCAGTGGCCGACGAGACTCCCAAAAGACCTGAAGCACTGTTGCAGATCGCAGAGGCAAAAATCCAGGAACTGAACGATGCCTGGCTGCGCGCCAAGGCGGAAACCGAAAACGTGCGCAAACGTGCGCAGACCGATATTGCCGCTGCGCACAAGTTCGCCGCCGAGACCTTCGCCGAATCTTTGCTGCCTGTCAGGGACAGTCTTGAGGCCGCCCTGGCCAGCGGCGACACCCAGCTCGACAGCCTTAGGAGCGGCGTTGAACTTACGCTGCGACAACTAGATGCGGCCTTTGACAAGGCCAGCGTCAAAGAAGTCTCACCGGCCGGCGCAAAATTTGACCCGAATCGCCATCAGGCAATCAGCATGATCGACGCGGACGCCGAGCCCAACACCGTTGTCAGCGTGCTGCAAAAAGGCTATTTGCTGCATGACCGGGTCTTGCGCCCGGCGCTGGTCACGGTGGCAAAACCCAAAACCTAGCTCTCCGGGGTGCATTAGGTTGGTCAAAAACCGGTAAAAATCGGGCAAAACCCTATTGAACTGCGGGGAATGAACCCAATATCCAGCCCAGGGTTACTTTTTGCCGCGAAATTAGAGGAATAGAGCAATGGGAAAAATCATCGGGATCGATCTTGGAACCACCAACTCCTGCGTCTCCATCATGGAGGGCGGGAAACCCAAGGTCATTGAAAATGCGGAAGGTTCGCGTACCACGCCTTCCATCGTCGCCTATCTGGATGACGGGGAAATAGTCTGCGGCGCACCAGCCAAGCGCCAGGCCGTGACAAACCCGCAAAACACCCTGTCGTCGGTAAAACGCCTGATCGGCCGCCGCTTCGAGGAAAAGGAAGTACAAAAAGACATCAAGCTGATGCCCTACAAGATCATCAAGGCGGACAACGGTGACGCGTGGGTCAGCGTGCGCGGCAAGAACATGGCACCTCCCCAGGTGTCGGCCGAGGTGCTGCGCAAAATGAAAAAAACCGCCGAGGACTACCTCGGTGAGGAAGTGACCGAAGCGGTTATCACCGTACCGGCCTATTTCAACGACAGTCAGCGCCAGGCCACCAAGGACGCCGGTCGGATCGCCGGCCTCGAAGTCAAGCGCATCATCAACGAGCCGACAGCGGCTGCCTTGGCTTTCGGCCTGGACAAGCAGGAAGGCGACCGCAAGATCGCGGTATATGACCTCGGCGGCGGCACATTCGACATTTCGATCATTGAAATTGCCGAGGTTGACGGCGAACATCAGTTTGAAGTGCTCTCGACCAACGGCGACACCTTCCTTGGCGGCGAAGATTTCGACCAGCGGGTCATCGACTTCCTTGCCGACGAATTCAAGAAGGAACAAGGCATAGACCTCAGGGGCGATGTGCTGGCCCTGCAACGCCTCAAGGAAGCGGCGGAAAAGGCCAAGATTGAGCTGTCGTCGGCGCAACAGACCGAGGTCAACCTGCCCTACATCACCGCGGACAAGTCCGGCCCCAAGCACCTGGCCATCAAGATCACGCGCGCCAAGCTCGAAAGCCTGGTCGAAGAACTGATCGCGCGGACCATTGATCCGTGCAAAATGGCGATCAAGGACGCCGGCGTGAAACTCACCGACATAGAGGACGTCATCCTTGTCGGTGGCATGACGCGTATGCCCAAAGTGCAGGACATGGTCAAAGAACTCTTTGGCAAGGAACCGCGGCGCGACGTCAATCCGGATGAAGCCGTCGCAGTCGGCGCATCGATCCAGGGCGGCGTGCTGCAGGGCGAGGTCAAGGACGTGCTGTTGCTCGATGTGACGCCGCTCTCCCTCGGCATCGAAACCCTTGGCAGCGTGATGACAAAGCTGATCCAAAAAAACACCACCATCCCGACCAAGGCGCAGCAGGTCTTTTCGACGGCCGACGACAACCAGTCTGCGGTCACCATCCACGTGCTCCAGGGTGAGCGCGAGGTGGCATCGGGCAACAAGAGTCTCGGCCAGTTCAACCTCGAGGGCATTCCGCCGTCACCCCGCGGTATGCCGCAAATCGAGGTCACTTTCGACATCGACGCGAACGGTATCCTGCATGTATCAGCAAAGGACAAGGCGACCGGGAAAGAAAACAAGATCACCATCAAGGCGAATTCCGGCCTCAAGGAAGAAGAAATCCAGCGCATGGTCAAGGACGCCGAAGCGCACGCCGATGATGACAAGAAGACCGTGGAACTTGTAACGACACGCAACCAGGCGGACGCCCTGGTGCACTCGGTGAAGAAATCCCTCGCCGATTACGGCGACAAGATCGATGCCGACGAAAAGGCGAAAATAGAGGCGGCGCTGAAGGATGCCGAGGAAGCCCTCAAGTCCGACAGCAAGGAAACAATTGAGGTCAAGTCGCAGGCGCTCGCCCAGGTTTCACAGAAATTGGGCGAAAAAATGTACGCTGAGACCCAGGCGCAGGACAGCGCCGCACCGGGGGCCGGTGGCAATGCCGAGGCAAAAAAGGACGATGGCAACGTCGTTGACGCCGAGTACACCGAGGTCAAGGACGCGAAAAAGTAACCGATCAACGCACCGGCGCGAACGGCGCAAAGCGGCACAAAGTTTCCACTTTGTGCGCTTTGCGTCTTTGCGTTTAACAGGGTATTGAAAAAGGGGGCGATGCCCCCTTTCCATCCCCCGAATCAGAGGCTGTTGCGCAATAACCCATCAAGGCATTTGAACGATTAGCATGCGGCCTCAGCACATTCCAACAGCCTGTTAGGGCTTTCTCAAAATGGCAAAACGCGATTTCTACGAAGTACTTGGCATAAACAAAGACGCGGACGCGGAGGCGATCAAGAAGGCCTATCGCAAACTCGCGATGAAACACCACCCGGACCGCAATCCGGAAAACCCGAAATCAGAGGACCATTTCAAGGAGGCGAAGGAGGCCTACGAAGTGCTCTCGGACGCAAACAAGCGCGCCGCCTATGACCGCTACGGCCATGCCGGCGTCGACCCATCGGCCGCAGGCGCGGGTGCCCAGGGCTTTTCCAATTTCTCCGACGCCTTCGGTGATATTTTCGGTGACATTTTCGGCCAGTCAGGAGGCAGGGGCGGCCGTCCCGGTGTTTCGCGCGGAGCCGATCTGCGCTACAACCTGGAAATTAGCCTGGAACAGGCGGCAAAAGGCACCGAGACAAAAATCCGCGTCCCGACAATGGTGGCCTGCGAGCCTTGCAAAGGCTCAGGTGCCAAACCCGGAACCAGCCCCAAGACCTGCCCGACCTGTGAAGGCCACGGACAGGTGCGCATGCAGCAAGGCTTTTTCTCTATCCAGCAGACCTGCCCCCGCTGCCATGGCACCGGCAAGATCATCCCCGAGCCCTGCCCGACCTGCTCTGGCGCCGGCCGCACCAAACAGCACAAAACGCTATCCGTGAAAATTCCGGCCGGCGTTGATGAAGGCGATCGCATCCGCCTCTCCGGCGAGGGCGAGGCCGGCCAAAGCGGCGGCCCGGCGGGGGATTTGTATGTGCAACTGCAACTCAAGCCACATGCCGTTTTCCAGCGCGACCATGACGACCTGCATTGCGAAATGCCAATCAGCTTTACCGTCGCCGCGCTCGGCGGGGAAATCGAGATCCCTACACTCGACGGCGCCGCGAAAATGAAAATCCCGCCCGAAACACAGAGCGGCAAGGCTTTTCGCCTGCGTGGCAAGGGCATCCGGGGCGTGCGCAGTCAGCACCTGGGCGACCTCCTCTGCCACGTGGCCGTGGAAACGCCGGTCAATCTGACGGAACGGCAAAAAGACTTGTTGCGCGAGTTCGAAACCATCAGCCAGAGCGATGGCGACCGGCACAATCCGCGCGCCAAGTCCTGGATGGACAAGGCCAAGGATTTTTTCGGCTCTTGAGCAAAGCGGGACCGGGCGGCAACCCCGCCCGGTGGCGAATCGGTGGTTGCGGCATTGCGTTTGCAGGCCCGCCCCGGATGACGCGAAAAATACAAGGGCATATAGGCGGGCGCAAAAAAGCAAAGAAACGGTACAATGCCCCAGAACATTCGATGCCCCCAGCTCGAGCCGCGACGGATCACAAAGACGGCCCCCGGGGGCGATTTGCCAAAGGGAGTACACGATGAAAAAAAGCTGCCGGCGACTCGCCGTTTTTGTTCTCGCTCTCGCCCTTCCCCTTAGCGCGGCCGCCCAGGCACCCATCGGCGGCGTCACCGCCAAAACCATCATCATCGGCCAGTCCACACCCTTATCAGGTGCAAACAAGGAACTGGGCGAGGACATCCGAAATGGCGCACTGGCGTATTTCAAAAAGATCAATGATGCCGGTGGCGTTAACGGGCGCACCATTGATCTGCTCTCCATGGATGATGCGAACCAGACAAAACTGTCGGGTGAGAATGCCAAGGCACTGCTTGCCGACAAGGGCGTATTGGCATTGTTCGGCTATGCCAGTGCGACCCTCAGTCGTCCGGCCCTGCCCTTTGTCGAGCAGTACAAGGCGCCGTTTTTCGCCCCGTTCACCGGCGCCGACCCGATGCGCACATTCAATCCCTACGTGTACAACATACGGGCCAGCTATGCCGACGAACTCGAGAAAATAGTCGAGTACTACTTCACGACCGGGGCAAAGCGTTTTTCCGTTGTCTATTACGATGATGTGGTCGGCAAGGAAAACTTTTCCGCGGTGGATCGCGCACTTAAAAAACGCGGCCTTACCGCCACTTCTGTGACCGCTTTCAAGGACCGCGCCAAACCGGATATTGACGGTGGCGTGAAGGAAGTGGCGAAAGGAACGCCGGACGTGGTCATCCTTACGACGCTGTACAAAGCGTCGTCCGACTTCATCAAAGCTGCGCGCAAAAGCGGTCTCAATGCGCAGTTTGTCAGCAACTCATTCCCCGGCGCGAGCCCCCTGGCCAGGGAGCTTGGCAAGGATGGCGTAGGTGTCGCCGTTGCGCAGGTGGTGCCGCCCCCGACCCGAAAATCCCTGCCTATCGTGCGGGAATACCAGGCCGCAATCGAAAAACTCACGGGAAAAAAGGAGTATTCGTTTACCTCCCTCGAGTCCTTTATCGCCGCCAAGGTGCTGGTTGAGGGGATCCGGCGTGCAGGGCCGAAACTCTCGCGCGAGTCGCTGCTCAAGGCGCTGAACAGCATGCAAAAATATGACGCTGGCGAATATTTTGTGAATTTCACACCGACGGATCACAACGGCAGCAGCTTTGTCGAACTGACCATCATCGGCCGGGACGGGCGCTTCAGTTTCTAGCGCCGGCGCGAACCGGCTTACAGCCTGCGCCAGGTCGTTCCCGCCGCACCGTCCTCCAGGACGATACCGGCGCTGCTCAGGGTTTGGCGGATACGGTCGGCTGCGGCAAAATCCTTTGACTTCTTGGCCACCGCTCGCTGATCGATCAAGCGCTCAATATCCGCCTCGGCCAGCCCTGATTCGCCCGCAACACCGGCGTGCAAGAATTCAGTCGCCTCACGTTCGAGCAGCCCGAGCTGCGCCCCCAATGCACGCAGCAGCACCGCCGCCGACCGATCGCCACGATTGGCCCCGGCCGCCAGTTCAAACAGCACAGCCACCGCCTCCGGGGTATTGAAGTCATCATCCATTGCCTCGCGGAACCGCGTCGCCTGTGGCAGCGCCCAATCGACCGTCTGCGTACCGCACGGCACATCCTTCAATGCAGTGTACAGCCGGGAAAGTGCGCCACGCGCATCATCCAGGTGCTGGTCGGAGTAGTTGAGCGGGCTGCGGTAGTGCGCGCGAACAATGAAAAAGCGGACAACCTCGGCGTCGTATTTCTTCAGGATCTCACGAATGGTGAAAAAATTTCCAAGTGACTTGGACATTTTTTCGTTGTCCACGCGCACAAAGCCTATGTGCATCCAGGTGTTGACGAAACGATCCGCGGAGATTCCGGCCGCCATCGCCCCTTCAGACTGCGCGATCTCGTTCTCATGGTGGGGAAATTGCAGGTCCTGACCGCCGCCATGAATATCTATCTGCGTCCCCAGCAATTCGGCCGACATCGCCGAACATTCGATATGCCAGCCCGGCCTGCCGCGTCCCCAGGGAGACTCCCAGAAAGGCTCGCCTTCCCGTGCATGCTTCCAGAGGACAAAGTCGAGCGGGTCGCGCTTGGTCGAGTTGATATCGACGCGCTCGCCGGCACGCAGGTCGTCGAGGGATTTTCCGGAAAGCGCGCCGTATCCCGGAAAGTCGCGCACCGAATAATTCACATCGGCATCGGCCGCCTGGTAGGCGAGCCCGCGCGCCTCCAGGATGCCGATGAGATCGAGCATCTTGGGCACGTGGTCGGTGGCAAGGGGCTCTGCGTCGGGCGGCTGAACCCCCAGGGTCGCGGCGTCCTCGTTCATGAAACGGATAAAACGGCCCGTCAGTTCGCCGATCGTTTCGCCATTCTCAACCGCCCGCCGGATGATCTTGTCGTCAATATCGGTGATATTGCGCACATAGCGAATCCGGTATCCGGCCTGGCGCAACCAGCGCTGCACAACGTCAAAACCGACCATTACCCGAGCATGCCCAAGATGGCAGTAGTCGTACACAGTCATGCCGCAAACATACATTGCGACATGACCGGGTATTCGTGGAACGAAATCCTGCTTGCTGCGACTAAGGGTATTGTAGATTTTCAACGTGAAGTGTCGGCCATGGCCGGGCTGCCGGTGATTTAACCCGGATTCCGCAAAATCAGCGGAAAATGTTGATTATTGTGAAGTTTGCAGATATTTTTGATAAAATCGCCAGCTATCTAATGGCCAGAAAAAGTATACCACGATGCAAACCATGATCAGGCTCACCGCGACGCTTCTCGGGTTTCTCCTGTGCAGTGCGTCGTGGGCGCAGACCGATGACCTGCAGGAGGCCACGCGCCTGCTGCGCCAGGGCCAATCCGCCCAGGCCATGGACAAGGTAAACCAGTTCCTTTCGGCCAAACCCAAAGATGCTCAGGGCCGTTTCCTTCGCGGTCTCATTCTGGTTGAGCAGAACAAGACCTCTGAGGCCATTACCGTCTTCACCAAGCTCACAGAAGACTATCCGGAATTGCCCGAGCCGTACAACAACCTTGCGGTGCTCTACGCCTCGCAAGGCCAATACGACAAGGCCAAAACTTCGCTTGAAATGTCCATTCGCACCCATCCCAGTTACGCCACGGCGTATGAAAATCTTGGCGATGTGTATGCCAAGCTGGCGACCCAGGCCTATGACAAGGCGCTGCAGCTTGATTCGAACAACCCCACGGCCCAATCGAAACTGTCGCTGATCCGCGATTTATTCACCACTTCGAACCGCCCGGGAAAGACATCTGCCAAGCCCGAACCTGCGCGTGTTGCATCGACCGAACCCGCACGGCCGGCGGTTGCAGCCGCACCGGCACCAAAGGCAACCGAAGCCAAGCCCGCCGCCGAGACCAAGCCGGCCGCAGCGGCTGCGCCAAAAGTCGATGCCAAGGTTCCTGCCGCAAGCGCCGACTCGGACGAGGTGGTAAAGGCGGTCCGCGCTTGGGCCGCCGCCTGGTCAAAGAAGGACGTCACTGCCTACCTGGCCTTTTATGCCAAGGATTTCAAAACGCCCAATGGCGAACCGCGTGCCGAGTGGGAGGCATCACGCAAACAGCGCATTAACGCGCCGAAAAAGATCGAAGTCTCCATCGACTCCCCGAAAGTGACACTGGCCGC
This sequence comes from Bordetella parapertussis, assembly GCA_945861875.1. GTDB lineage: Bacteria > Pseudomonadota > Gammaproteobacteria > Burkholderiales > SG8-39 > CAITSH01. Next base: position 12,949 of record CAMAWC010000037.1, on the reverse strand, counting down.
GACCAACAGCGCGAGCGTCAGTTTCCGCCAGCACTACCGCTCGGATGCGCTCAAAACCAACAGCAACAAGACCATGGTTATGGTTAAGAATGACGGCAAATGGCTGATCCAGCAGGAACGAGTCGGCAACTGATGGTCCCGGCCAAATACCTCCGCACTCTTTTTCTAACCGTCACCGCTTTCTCTGCGATAACCCTGGCCACCGCCGTTCGCGCGGACGCGGGACCGGAAGCCCTGCTCAATCAGGTCTTCGAATCAATCAACCAGAATCGCCTCGACAAGGCACTAACCCAGGTCGAAGCGCTGCTGCGCAGCAATCCCAACTTCCGCCTTGCCAACCTGATCAAGGGTGATCTGCTCATCGCCCGCGCCAGGCCTTTGCGCACCCTTGGCGACGCCCCCAATGCTCCGCGCGAACGACTCGAGGACCTGCGGGCAGAGGCCATGGCACGTCTCAAGGCCTATCGCGAACCGCCGCCGGCGGGCAAGGTGCCCCGTTACATACTCGAAATGCAACCCGAGCAGCGCTATGCCGTAGTTGTGGATGCCGAGCGCGCCCGGCTGTTTCTGTACCAGAACATCGGTGGTGTGCCGAAACTCGCCGCCGACTATTACATCAGCGCCGGCAAACGCGGAATGGAGAAATTCCGCGAGGGGGACGAAAAAACCCCGATCGGGGTGTACTACGTGACCGCGAACCTGCCGCGCTCCAAGCTAACGGACTTCTACGGCAGCGGGGCATTCCCGATCAGTTACCCGAACGAGTGGGACAAGCGCCTCGGTCGCAATGGCCATGGCATCTGGCTGCACGGCACGCCCTCGGATACCTTCAGCCGCCCTCCTCGCGCCAGCAACGGTTGCGTGGTTCTTTCCAACCGGGATCTTGACGCCCTCGCCAAGAGCCTGCAGGTCGGGCTGACCCCGGTCATCATCAGCGAAAAAATAGAGTGGCAGTCGATTGGCGAACTGGCTGCCGATCGCAAGGCCCTCAAAGACGCGATTGAGCAATGGCGGACGGACTGGGAAGGCCGGGACACATCGCGCTATATGCGTCACTACTCGAAAAAATTCGCCTCCGGCAATCAGAATTACTCTGCCTGGGCGCAGCACAAGCAGACGGTAAATGCCGGCAAGACATGGATCAAGGTCGGCGTATCCGGACTGAGCATGTTCCGCAGTCCCGGCCAGAACCTGGTGGTGGTGAGCTTTGCGCAAGACTACCGCTCCAACAACCTAGAAAACAGCATGAAAAAACGCCAGTACTGGAGCAATGAGAGCGGGCATTGGCGCATCGTTTACGAAGGCGCCGCATAAGCGCGCACAACCAGAGGAATTCCCATGAAATACAAATTTGCGCTGGCATTCGCCCTGTCCGTCCTCACCTCCAGCGTGATGGCGCAGCAGGTAGAAATGCGCACCAGCCAAGGCGTGGTCACGATCGAGTTGTATGGAGACAAGGCGCCGGTAACGGTCGCAAACTTCCTGCAGTACGTCAAGGACGGCTTTTATGTCGGCACCTCGTTCCATCGCGTCATCGACGGATTCATGATCCAGGGTGGCGGCTTTACCCGTGACATGCAGGAAAAACGCGCCCGTGACCCGATCAAGAACGAAGCCGACATCGGCATCAAGGCCGGACTGCGTAACACCACCGGCACACTGGCGATGGCGCGCACGCCGAACCCGGATTCGGCCAGCGCCCAGTTCTTCATCAACCTCAAAGACAACGATTTCCTCAATCACAGCGCGCCCACTGCCTCCGGTTGGGGCTATGCCGTGTTCGGGAAGGTCACCAAAGGCATGGACGTGGTGCAAAAAATCGCCAAAATGGAGACCGGATCTTCCGGTCCACACCAGAACGTGCCGCGAACGCCGGTTGTCATTGAATCCATCGCACTTATCCCGGCCAAGTAATCGCCTCCTTTGTAACTTTTTCTTCCCGTTGAGAACCCACATGGTCAACCTGCACACTAATCACGGCATCATCAAAATTGAACTCGACGCAGAAAAGGCACCGGAAACGGTAAAGAATTTTCTCGCCCACGTTGAGACCGGTCATTACAACAACACTATTTTTCACCGCGTCATCGACGGCTTCATGATCCAGGGCGGCGGATTTGAACCGGGCATGGAACAAAAGCCGACCAAGGCACCGATCAAGAACGAGGCCACCAACGGCCTTAAAAATGACCGCTATACCGTTGCCATGGCGCGCACATCGGATCCGCATTCGGCGACCGCGCAATTCTTTATCAACCTCAAGGACAACACCTTCCTTGACCATACAGCGCCAAACGGCCAGGGCTGGGGCTATTGCGTGTTCGGCACGGTCGTCGCGGGACAGGATGTGGTCGACAAGATCAAGGACGTGGAAACCGGCAGCAGCGGCTTTCACCAGGACGTTCCGGTAAAGGATGTCATCATCGAGCGGGCCGAAGTCGCAGCCTAACTATGGCGCCGGTCCTGTTCATCTCGGACCTGCACTTGTCGGCGGACAGGCCGGGGGCAAACCGGCTGTTTTTCGATTTTTTGGAACAACGCGCGACCGGCGCATCGGCCCTCTATATTCTCGGAGACCTGTTCGAGTACTGGGCCGGTGACGACGACTGCGATGACCCGTTCAACAATAGTGTGATCGACGCACTCGCCGGCCTGGCCGAGCACGGGGTAGCCACCTACTTCATGGCCGGCAACCGCGACTTTCTCGCCGGCGGCGATTTTTCCCGTCGCGCCGGACTGACCATCCTCCCCGATCCGACCACCATCAGTTTGTTCGGCATACCGACACTGCTGATGCACGGCGACACACTGTGCATCGACGACCACGAGTACATGGCGTTCCGTACGCACATACGCTCAGCGCGCTGGACGTCTGACTTTCTGTCCAAGCCGCTGCAGGAGCGCAAAGCCATCATCGGTGGGTTGCGCCGCCAAAGCGAAGACTTAAAACGCGGCAAAGACCCAGCCATCATGGACGTCAACACGTTTTCAGTGGATTCTGCCCTGGCCGCCAACGGCTATCCGCGGCTCATCCATGGGCACACCCATCGTCCGATGCGGCACGAGCACCGCATCGATGGCCACAGCTGTGAGCGATGGGTACTGGCCGACTGGTATGAGCACGGTGGCGTGCTGGTCTGCGACGCGACTGGTTGCCGCCTGGAAACCGTGTAATCGACGGACTGGCCTGCTGATTCTGGCGAACTGTTCGGCTGGAAATGCCCGTCTGGCGCGGCTTTCCAGCCTATGTGCCCCATAAAAAACGGGAAACGAATCGCTTCGTTCCCCGCTTTTAACCTGCAAGCTGTCGCGGCCTGCGCCGCCAGGCTTACTTCTTCGCTTCAGCCGGCTTTTTTGCAGCCGGCGTCACCGCTATTGCCAGCGCCTCGGTGTACTTCACCTCGACCTGGTCGCCCATCTTGACCACCTTGAAATGATCCTGGTTCTTGACCTTGAGCGCGACAACCTTGCCCTTTGGACCCTTGAGCGAAATGGTGCTGTTTGCCTGGTCAATACCAACGACCGTGGCAATCGCGGTGATCTGTGCGCCAACTGCACCACCCGGCTTGCCCCCAGGCGCCGCAGCCACGGCAGCCGCGTCAGCCTTTACGTCCGGCTTTACCGTGGTCTTTTTCAGTTCCAGCGTCAGCGCCTCGACATATTTCGCCGTCACGACATCGCCGACCTTGATCTGGTCGAAATTCTTTACCTCGTCGCCTGCGACCACGTCGAACGTCTGCTTCGGTCCCTTGAGGGTGACGATACGCGTCGCCTTGTCTATGGCGGTGACCGTTGCGGATACCTCGACGGTCGACACGATGGCCGCCTTGCCCGGCTCGCTCGCAACCACGGTTCCGCCGGTCGGGCCGGCTGGTGCGGCTTTTTGCGCCTGGGCCTGGGCTTGGGTAACGACGAGTTGCGAGCCGGCCACGAGGGCGGCAAGCAAGATTACAAAAGTGGTTCTACGCATGATGAAACTCCTTTGTGAACTATAAAAACCGTTACAGCTACTGGCGGTCAAATCAGGACTTGATTCCGGTGGGCAATATTATATCAGGTATCAGGCAACCTTTGCGCGCGCGGTGCAGAATGTGTTTTTTCAGGTCGGCGCCGCTGACGATGGAGGATTTTCCCTTGCCGCTGCGCGACAGGCCGGTGACAGTAACCGACTTCGACCCGCAGAACCCGACTGCGGTCATTTTCTCGCCTGCATCCAGTCCCATCAGCACCACGCCGCGGCCGCGCGCCATTTCCTTCAGCTCGTCGATGGCGAACAACAGCATGCGGCCCTTCTCCGACAGGGTCACCGTCATTTCGGCTGATTTGGGCACCGCCGCCGGACGCAGCACCGCCTCGCCTTCCTGCAGCGTCATGAAGGCCTTGCCGGCGCGGATGCGCGTGAGCAACTCCTCTGCATTGACGACAAAGCCATACCCGGCCGAATTGGCCACCAGGTAGCGCTGGCCTGGCTGGGCGTCGATGACATGGGCGGTGCGAGCACCGGGGGCCAGGTCGACCAGCGAGGTGATGGGCACGCCGTCGCCCTTGCCGCCGGGAATGTCACCGGCCGATAGGCCGAAAGAACGTCCGGTCGAATCAATCATGGCGATCTGGTGGATGGAGCGTGTCTCAAAAGTCGCGTACTCACCGTCACCGTCCTTAAAAGTCACGCCGGCGAGGTCCAGTCCATGGCCCTGACGCGAACGCACCCAGCCGTTCTTGGACACGATCACCGTCAACGCTTCATCGACGATTTGACGCTCGACAATGGCGCGGCCGGCTTCCTCTATGACGGTGCGTCGCGCATCGCCGTATTTCTTGGCGTCGTCGCGGATTTCCTTGACCACCAGTTTTTTCAGCAAGCCCTCGTCGCCGAGCAGCTCTTGCAACTCCTTGCGCTCGATTTTGAGCGTCTTGAGTTCCTGCTCGATCTTGATGCCCTCCAGGCGCGCCAGCTGGCGCAGGCGGATTTCGAGGATGTCCTCGGCCTGGATGTCGGTGAGCTTGAAAGCCGCCATTAACTCGGGCTTGGGCTCGTCCGAGTTGCGGATGACCTTGATCACCTTGTCGATATTGAGGAAGACTATGTGGCGGCCTTCGAGGATGTGAATCCGCCGCTCGACCTGGCCGAGACGGAAATTGGTGCGCCGCCTGACCGTGGCAAGACGGAAGGCCACCCACTCCTCGACCATCAGCTTGATGTTTTTGCGCTGCGGCTTGCCGTCCAGGCCGATCGCCACCATGTTGACCGGGAAATTTTCTTCCAGCGAGGTGTGCGCCTGCAGCAGGCGCATGAATTCATCAGGGTCCTGCTTGGAAGTGCGCGGTTCGAGCACCAGGCGCACACGGTTGCTCTTGTCCGACTCGTCGTTGACCTTTTCCAGCGAGGCGAGGATCAGCTGCTTGAGGTTGGCCTGCGCCGCCGACACCTTGCCGCCCTTCTCGCGCGGCTTGGGATTGGTCAGTTCCTCGATTTCCTCCATTACGCGCATCGAGGAGGTGGTCGGCGGCAGTTCGTACACCACCACCTGCCACTGCCCGCGCGCGAGGTTCTCTATTTTCCAGCGGCAACGCGCGCGCAGCGAACCACGCCCGCTGGAATAGGCGTCCAGAATCGCCTGCTGCGGGCTGATGATCTGCCCGCCGCCGGGGAAATCCGGTCCCCGGATGATACCCATCAGCGACTCGATGCTGATAGCGGGCCGGTTGATCATTGCCACCGCAGCCTCGGCCACTTCGCGCAGGTTGTGCGGCTGCAGTTCGCAGGCCATGCCCACGCCCACGCCCGAAGCCCCGTTCAGCAGCAGCATCGGCAGGCGCGCCGGCAGCAATTCGGGCTCTTTCAGCCGGCCGTCGTAGTTGGGAACGAAGTCGACGGTATCCTGGTCGATTTCCGACAGCAGCAGGTCGGCAATGGGCGTCAGGCGCGCCTCGGTATACCGATAAGCCGCGGCCGAGTCGCCGTCCTGGGTGCCAAAATTTCCCTGGCCGTCGATAAGCGGGTAGCGCAGGGAAAAGTCCTGCGCCATGCGCACCAGGGCTTCGTAGGTGGAAACATCGCCATGCGGGTGGAACTTGCCCAGTACCTCGCCGACGATGCGCGCCGACTTGGTGTGCTGCACGCCCGACTTGAGGCCCAACTCGTTCATGACGTACAAAATGCGCCGTTGCACCGGCTTTTGCCCGTCTTCGATATTCGGAATGGCGCGGCCGCGCACCACGCTCATGGCGTAGGTCAGGTAGCTGCGCTCGGCGAAGGTGCCCATGTCAATGAAGTCGCCCTCACCGCCTGAGCCGGGCGTGCCTGCGGTAGCGGCACCGCCACCCTGGCCGCCCGCAGCGGCAAACAGGTCCAGCGTATCGTCATCGGCCTTCTTGGCCGTCTTGCTCCGGGTCGCGCTCATACGTCGGCCTCGACCTGGTCGCCGTTTTCTTCCATCCAGGCGCAGCGGCGTTCAGATTCTTTTTTCGACATCAGCATGTTGAACAGCTCGAAGGTTTTTTCCTTGTCATCGATGCGCACCTGCAACAGGCGGCGCGTGTCCGGGCACAGCGTGGTTTCCCATAGTTGCTCCGGATTCATCTCGCCGAGGCCCTTGAAGCGCTGGGTCTGCATGGAATCGGGCTTGACGCCTTCGTCGATGGCGCGCTCGCGCAGCGATTTGAGTTCCTCGTCGTCAATGGCGTAGACTTTTTTCGCCGGCCGCTTGCCGTGCGCCGGGATGTCCAGCTTGTACAGTGGCGGGCAGGCGACATAGATATGCCCGCCGGCAATCAGCTTGGGGAAATGGCGGTAAAACAGCGTCAGCAACAGCACGGCGATGTGTGCGCCGTCAACATCGGCATCGGTCATTGAGGCGATCTTGCCGTAGCGCAGGCCGGACAGGTCCGGCGTGTCCTCCTCGCCGTGCGGATCGACGCCGATGGCAACGGCGATGTCGTGGATCTCGGCATTGGAGAACAACAGGTCGCGCTTGACTTCCCAGGAGTTGAGCGCCTTGCCGCGCATCTTGTAGATCGCCTGGAAGCGCTTGTCGCGCGCCTGCTTGGCCGAGCCGCCGGCCGAATCGCCCTCGACCAGGTACAACTCGTTGTCGCCCAGATTGCTCGACTCGCAGTCGGTGAGCTTCTCGGGCAGCATCACCACGCTGGAGGATTTCTTGCGTTCGACCTTGGTCACCGAACGACTGCGCTCCACCGCCTGGCGTATCACCAGTTCGGCAATCTTGCGACCGTAATCGACGTGGCTGTTGAGCCACAGCTCGAACGGGTCGCGCACCATGCTCGACACCAGCTTGAGCGCGTCGCGATTGGACAGTTTTTCCTTGGTCTGGCCGTGAAATTGCGGTTCGAGCACCTTGGCCGACAAAAAGTACACGGTGCGCGACCAGACATCGTCCGACTGCAGCTTGATGCCGCGCGGCATCATGTTGTGGTGCTCGGCAAAGGCCTTCACGGCTTCGAAAATGCCGTCACGCAGACCGGCTTCGTGGGTGCCGCCAGCCGGTGTGGGAATCAGGTTGGCGTAGGACTCGCCGTAGCCCTTGACTTCATCGACCAGGGCAAAGGCCCAGCCGGCGCCCTCACCCACGGCAAAGCCGTTGGCTTCCTGGACGTATTTTTCGCCGTCGAATATCGGCGCCACCGGCTCGGCATCGGCGAGCAAATCCTTGAGGTAGCCCTTCATGCCCTCGGGATAACTCCAGGTGCGCGATACCGTCTCCTGGCCTTCGCGCGCACCTTCGATGTTGAGCGTGACGGCGACACCGGGCAGCAACACCGCCTTGGAGCGCACAATGCGCTCGAGGTCGGGCATGGATATCTTGCCGCTGTCGAAGTACTTCTTGTTCGGCCAGATGCGCAGCAGCGTTCCGGTCTGGTCCTTGGGTGAAGCGCCGGTGCGCTTGAGCTTTTCCGCAACCACGCCGTCGGCAAAGGCCATTTTGTGCACCCCGCCGTCGCGCCGCACCTCCACTTCGAGGCGTTGCGCCAGGGCATTGGTGACCGATACCCCGACGCCGTGCAGGCCACCGGAAAACTTGTAGGCCGCATCGGCCTCGGTCTTGGAGAATTTGGCGCCGGCGTGCAATTCCGTAAACACCAGCTGCACGGTGGGGATTTTTTCCTCCGGGTGCATGCCCACCGGGATGCCGCGGCCGTTGTCCGAAACGCTGACCGAGCCGTCGCGATGGCAGCTGACGTCGATGCGCGTGGCGTGGCCGCCGAAGGCTTCATCGGCGGCGTTATCTATGGCTTCCTGGATGATGTGGGTGGGATCGGTGGTGCGGGTGTACATACCCGGCAGGCGCTGCACCGGCTCGATGCCGCGCAGCTTGGTGACCGATGCTTCGTCGTATTTCCGTGTCGCCATGTCGTCCTAGTCTAGTCGCGCCAGCGACTCCATTTACTTCCCTCCCCCCTCGCGGGGGAGGGACCAGAGGGAGAGGGGGAGGTCAAACGTGCTGGTCGCGGATTCGCGAAAGGCCGCATTCTACAGCCTATGTTCCGGCCAACCACAAGGCCGCGCCCTTTCCCGCCGCTCGTCCACTGGCAAAACAAGCACTTAGCAAGTATCCCCCGGTCGGCGCCTCCCAATCGAGCATCTCACCGGCACAAAATACACCCGGAACGCCACGCAGCATCTGATTAGCATCAATCGCCTTGAAACTAACCCCACCGGCGCTGCTGATGGCTTCATCAATTGGACGTATCACCTTAAGTATAACAGGTAACTGTTTGATTTTTTGTGCAAACTGTTCTGCATCCTGCATCTGGTCTACGGGCAGCAGTTCGCGCAACAAACCCGCCCTGACGCCGGTGATGCCGGCCCGGCTTTGCAAATGGCTGGACAGGGAACGCGAGCCGCGCGGATGCGCCAATGCGGCAGTGAGGCGTTTAAGCGTCCAATCCGGCGCCAGATCAAGAGTCAGTTCCGCCGCTCCGCTGGCGCGAATGTTATCGCGCAAGAAGGCCGACAAGGAGTACACGAGACTGCCCTCGACGCCGTATTCAGACGCCACGAACTCGCCCCGCCGGCTATGCACCGAGCCGTGAATATCGGTCGTGGTGGCAAGCACCGGTTTGACCGGCTGCCCGGCAAAGCGCGTGCGAAAGTGTTCGCTCCAGCCGTTGGCGACTTCAAAACCGCAGTTGGACGGCAGCAAGGCTTCAACCGGCACACCACGCTGTTCAAGCACCGGCACCCAAGCGCCATCCGAACCGAGCCGCGCCCAGCTGGCGCCGCCCAAGGCAAGCACTGTGGCGTCAGGCCGCAGCGCTATCTCGCCCTGCGGCGTGGCAAAGCGCAGCGCCCCGCCACCCTCCTCCCAACCCAGCCAGCGATGGCGCACATGAAAGCGCACGCCGCTGCCACGCAGGCGGTGCAACCAGGCGCGCAGCAGCGGCGCCGCCTTGAGATTGACCGGGAAGACCCGCCCGGAACTGCCGACAAAGGTTTCAATGCCCAAGCCGTGCACCCATTCGCGCAACATGTGCGGATCAAACGACTTGAGCAGGGCCGCGACTTCACCGCGACGCGCGCCATAGCGTGACAGGAAGGGTTCCAGCGGCTCGGAATGCGTCAGGTTCATGCCGCCTTTACCGGCAAGCAGGAATTTACGCCCGACCGAGGGCATGGCGTCGTACACATCAACCCGCAGCCCGGCCTGGCACAGCACTTCGGCGGCCATCAAGCCCGCCGGACCGCCGCCTATGACGGCCACCTTTGGTTTTGCTGCGTTGCTCACGCGCCTGCGGCCCCTTTAAAATGAAAATCGGCACGTCTTGCGTGCCGATTTACAGTCTGTGCACGGGCGCGAGGCCCGCCTTGCCGGGAATCAATTGACCTTGATTCCCGCCTCTTTGATCAGCTTGCCATACTTGGCCATTTCCGCCTTGACGAAGGTATCGAGTTCCCCGGGCGTGCCGTAGACGGCCTCAACGCCCAGGTCGGCGAATTTTTTCTTCAGGTCGGGATCCTGCATCACCTTAACCAGGTCGGCGTGGAACTTGTCGATGATGGGCTTGGGCACGCCGGCGGGCATGAAAATGCCCCACCAGTTCACCCCGACCAGGCCTGGCACCGACTCGGCGCAAGGGGGCAGTTCGGGCAGGATGGAATAGCGCTCGGCGCCGGTCACGCACAGCGCGCGGACACGACCCGATTTGATAAAGGCCATAGCCGGTAGCGAATCGGAGAAGATGTACTGGATGTGGCCGGCGACCAGGTCTTGCACGCCGAGGATGCCGCCCTTGTAGGGCACTTCCACCGCCTCGACCTTGGTGAGGTTCTTGTACATCTCTCCGGCGAGGTGTGACAGGCTGCCCGGACCGCTGGTGCCGTAATTGAGCTTGTTGGCCCCGGCCTTGGCCAGCGCGGTCAATTCGGTCAGCGTCTTGGCGTTGACGGACGGATTGACGACCAGCACATTCGGGCCGGTGGCGATCAGCGAAATGGGCGCAAAGTCCTTTTGCACGTCATAGGGCACCTTGGACAACAGCGGATTGACCGCGGCCGGGCCGATGTTGCCGACGACAAAACTGTAGCCGTCCGGCGCCTGGCGGGCGGCGAAATCCATGCCGATGGAACCGGCCGCGCCGGGCTTGCTCTCGACAATGACCTGCTGGCCCCACAACTCGGACAGCTTCTGGCCGACGATGCGCGACATCAGGTCCGAGCTGCCGCCGGGCGGATAGGTGACGATGAGCTTGACCGGTTTGTTCGGGTAGGTCTGCGCCGCGAGCGGCGCAACGACTGCCATCAGCGCAATTGCGGCGGCTGTTCGCGCCAGGTTGCCAAGCTTCATCGGTGGGTCTCCTTGTTGGTGGTGTCGTTTTATACGTTCATGACGCTCGGGGCCGATTCTACCCCAGAGACTTCCGCTTATGCGGCGTTTCAGGACCGGGCTATGGTAACGTTGGGTTGAAGCATTCCCAATCTTGAAAGCATTGCCGCATGTCCATCAACTGGTTCCCCGGTCACATGGTAAAGGCCGTCGACAAGGCCAAAAAAGCCATGGCCAACCACGACGTGGTCATCGAGGTGCTCGACGCGCGCTGCCCGATGGCCAGTTCCAACCCGGTCATCCAGAAAATGCGCGAGTTCCGTCAGCGCCCCTGCCTGCGCGTACTGAACAAGGCCGATGCCGCCGACCTGGCGGTGACACGCGAATGGCTGGCGTTTTACAACGCACAAGCCAACACCCGTGCCATCGCCATTTCATGCAAAAAGCCCGGCGATGCCGCCAAGGTCATCAGCGAAGCGCAGGCGCTCGCGCCGCATCGCACCGGCAAGCTGAAAGCGCTGCGCATGATGATCATGGGCGTGCCCAACGTCGGCAAGTCCACGCTGATCAACGCGCTGATGAACAAGCGCACCGCCAAGGTCGGCGACGAACCGGCGGTGACCAAGCTGTTGCATCGCTACGACTTGTCCAGCACCGCTTGGCTCACCGACACGCCCGGGCTGATGTGGCCGCGCATCAAGCACGAGAGCGACGGCCTGATGCTCGCGGCGAGCAACATGGTCGGCACCGGCGCCTATATCGATTCGGAGGTGGCGCTGTTTCTGGCCGACCTGCTGCTCGTGCGCTACCCGCAGGCCCTCGCCGCACGCTACGGTTTTCCGTCGGACAAGGACACGGCAAGCGGCCAGGCGCAGGACGGCGTGGCGCTGATCGAGGCCATTGCAAAAAAACGCGGCTACCTGTTGAAGGGTGTCGGCCCGGACTTTGAGAAAGCCGCGCTGGCGCTGCTGGGCGACTATCGCAGCGGCGCGCTCGGGCGCATCAGCCTGGAGACGCCGGACACGCGCGCGGCAATGGTTGCGGCAGCTACAGCAGCGGATGCGGTCGCATCAGCATCGTAGGAAAACCCAAGCCACCACTTCGTCATTCCCGCGAAAACGAGACTCGCGGAGCGAGGCGAAGTTTCGAGGAACGGCCAAGCGGGAATCCATGGGGTTCGTCCCAATACGCCGATTCCAACCCCATGGGTTCCGGGTTCCGCTTCGCGGCCCCGGAATGACGGCCGGGGTCCGCAGCTTGCACGCTTAAGCGGCGCGCGCGATACCCAATTCGCCGGCGAACAAGGCTTCCATTTCGCGGCGGATCTTGTAGGCCGGCAGGGTTTCGTCCATCGCCACATCGGCCCAGGTCAGGGACTGCCCCTGCTTCACCGGGCGCAGCAATTTGACCTCATGCGCCAGGCCCAGCGGCAAGCCGCCATAGGCAATGGATTTTCGCGACTGGAACAGCTTGCCGTGCACGGTGTAGCCGCCCTCGCCGTCGAGCATTTCGCCGGCCTTGAGGTCGCGCTTGGCCGTGGCCACCACGTCGGCGTTAAAGCAGGTTGCAGCGCCGGTTGATTCACCGCGCAGGCCCACCGAAGCGACCGAGATGCCCACTTCCAAGCCGATCAGGTGCCAGCGCTTGTACAGGCAGGCATAGCGCCCGGACGGGTCGGTGCGCACCATGTATTCCTTGAAGCAGTTGCGAATGTATTCGGTGTCGCCCTCGAATACCACGAACACGCCGAAGCGGATGTCGTAGGGAATGACGCGGCCATCCTTCTCCAGCGACGAAATCACCTCGACCTGGCCCTTCTGGTGCAGCACGCCGCCTTCGCTGATCGGCCGGCAGACAAAGGGAATGTCATCGACCGAGGCCGCGGGATAGGTCAGGCCGTCGGGCGGCGCCACCAAGCCGGTGGCATTGCACACCGCAGTGCTCTCTATCGCCGGCTTGGAGCCGTCGAGAAAGGAATTGAACATTTTCGGGTTGAGGCCGCCGGTCTTGGCCACTTCGGGCGTGAGGCCGTAGTGGCCCCATACGGTTTCCGGCGTCGACTGGGCAAAATGCGGCAGCCACTTGTGGCCGCGGCCGGCGGCGACAACCGGGAACCCGGCGGCACGCGCCCAGTCCACCAGCTCGCAAATCAGCGCCGGCTGGTC
>CAMAWC010000036.1 GCA_945861875.1 Bordetella parapertussis | reverse complement strand
CAAGGCGATCACTCCGGGATACCTGAACCTGCCGGCCGAAACGGCGAAGAAATTCAAGGACGGCTGGTACAACACCGGCGATGTCATGATCCGGGATGCCGATGGTTTTTACTATTTCGTCGGTCGCGCCGATGACATGTTTGTCTGTGGCGGTGAGAACGTTTATCCGGGCGAGGTGGAGATGCTCCTCGAGCGGCACCCCGGCGTCGCGCAGGCTGTTGTCCTGCCTGTGGCGGACGAGATCAAAGGCCAGATCCCCGTTGCCTTTATCGTTCGCAGGCCTGATGCCAAGTGCGATGTGGACGACATCAAGAAATTCGCGATTGAACACGGTCCGGCGTACCAGCACCCGCGGTTCGTCGAGTTTGTGACCGAAATGCCACTTGCAGGCACCAACAAAATCGACCGCCGGGTGCTTGCGGAGCGTGCGGCAAAGTCGTTTGTCCGCTGAGCCGGCTCGCACAATCGACAGAAAATCAACAGAAAATCAACAGAAAATCAACAGAAAATACTCAAAAGAAAATATCGATGAGAGCCCAAGTCATTCATGCCCACGGTGAGATAGCGGACATCCGGTTCGAGCCAAACTGGCCGGATCCGGTTCCGGGCGCCGGCGAAGTCGTCTTGCGTGTCAAGGCGTGCACCCTCAACTACCACGATTTTTTTACCTTGAAGGGGATGCCCGGCATTTCTTTGACCTTTCCCCTGATCATGGGAATCGACGTTGCCGGCGAGGTGGCCGCGTTGGGCACCGGGGTGACGCAATGGAAAGTCGGCGATCGCGTGCTGGTCAATCCTTTTGACGCAAAAAGCGGAAAGCTGCTCGGGGAGCGCATGGATGGCGGCCTTGCCGAATTCGTCAAGGTTGAAGCAAAGCAACTGATTGTGCTTCCCGACGAGGTGACTTTCGAGCAGGGCGCTGCCCTGCCGGTGGCCTACGGCACCGCCTACCGGATGATGGTGGCGCGCGGGAAATTGCAGCCGGGCGAGAAGGTTTTTGTGCTTGGCGCGTCCGGTGGTGTGGGAACCTGCTGCGTGCAACTGGCGAAGCTTGCCGGTTGCCACGTCATTGCGGCGGCATCCAGTGACGAGAAACTCGAGCGGCTGAAGGCGCTTGGGGCCGACGAGGGCGTCAACTACACGAACGCGGACTGGATGCGGGAAATCCAGAAACGGCACGGCAAGGCGCGTTTTGGCGGTGAGGGAGCCGGAGGTGTCGACGTGGTCGTCAACTTCACCGGCGGTGACACCTGGGTGCCGTCCTTGCGCTGTCTGACGAATAACGGCAGGCTTATCACCTGCGGCGCGACCGCCGGATTTGACCCGAAAGAGGATATTCGGTACATCTGGACTTTCGAGCTCAACATCATCGGATCGAATGCGTGGTCGCGTGAAGACATTGTCAGCCTGCTCGACTTGGTGAAAAACAAAAAGCTTATACCGGTGATCGACAGGGTGTTTCCGCTGGAGGAGACAAGGACGGCTTTTCAGTTGCTGCAGGAGCGCAAGGTCTTTGGAAAGATCGCGATTGCTCCCTAGCCCGGAATTGGACGGCGTGCCGGAAGGCGGTAACGGTGCCGCCCGCACTTGTACGGGGCAACCTGGCATTGGCGGGATTGTGCCGCAAGTTCCCGCTTCCGGCGTGTGGAATGGAGCGGGCGGTTTATCAAAGGAATGTTTAGGGGTGAAGTCGTGAGCGAATTTTCCGATGGCGAGAGCAGCAGTGCGGGGAGGGATGTGTTGGTCGTCGCCATACAGCGAACGGTATTGCTGGTCGCGATTCTGGTGCTATGGCAGGTCGCCTCCAGCACGATAATCGATCCGTTTTGGGTGAGCAGGCCCAGTGACATTGCGGTCCGTCTGTGGGAGCTTGGGGGCTCCGGCATGCTGTTTATTCACTCATGGGCCACACTCTGGCAGGCCATACTGGGGCTGGTGCTTGCCCTTCCGGTGGGCGTTGGACTGGGTATTCTGCTGGTTGCTTTACCTAAAACAGCGCGTGTTGTCGATCCGTTCCTGATGGGGCTTTACAGTCTTCCGCGCATCGCGCTTGCGCCGCTGTTCGTCATCTGGTTCGGTATCGGGCTCTGGTCGAAGGTCATGCTGGTGTTCTCGCTCGTGGTGTTCGTGTTTATCCTCAATACGCGCCAGGGTTTGCTCGAGGTTGATCGCGACCTGCTCAGCCTGATGCGCACGATGCGGGCATCGCGCGGCTATATTTTTCGGCGGGTGCAGGTCCCCTCGATCTTGCCGTGGCTCATCGCCGCTTTCCGTATCAACGTCGGACTGGCGTTGATCGGTTCGGTGATCGGCGAGTTGCTGGGGTCGAACCGCGGCCTCGGCTGGTATGTCGAGCATTCAGGAGGGCGTCTGGATACCACCGGTGTTTTCGTCGGGCTTATTGCGCTGATGGTTCTGGCGCTTGCGATTAACGAGACGGTCAGTTTTGCAGAGCGGCGTCTTCTGCGGTTTCAGCGCAGGAACTGACTTGCCCTGATTTTAGACACATTTTTATTTTTCAAGGAAGGTTCAAATCATGTTCAACTTCTCAAGTTGCAAAGTCGTGGCAGCGGCCCTCGTTGCCGGTGTGTTTCTTGTTGCCGGTCCGGTTGCGGCACAATCCAAACTCACTAAAGTCAAGACTGGCGTTTCCGTCTCGTTTGAGTGCATGCTCGCCGCGTGGGTGGCGGATGACAAGGGCTACTTCAAGGCGGAAAATCTCGATGTCGAATTCATCGACTTCAAGGGCGGCGGGCCCACCGTGCAGGCTTTCGCCGGCGGCAGCGTGGATATCTGTTTTTGCGCCACCGATCACGCATTGCGCCTGAAGAACCGGGGCAGGCCGACCGTTGTCCTCTACGGCTTAGACAGATTTCATGATTACACGCTGATTGGCAAGGCCGGTGTTCCGACCTCGCTGGCGGCGCTAAAAGGTAAAAAACTGGGCGTTAGTTCTCCCGGCAGCATGACCGACAGCACGATTCGTTGGGCGATCAAGGAACTGAAGCTTGAGCCTGACCGCGATTTTCAGATTGTTGGCAGCGGCACCGGTGGCGCGATGATTGCGGCAATAGACAGTGGCAGGATCGATGCGGGCCTGGTGGTCGAAACTGACACTGCATACCTGTTGCAGAAAAAAGGCGCATATACGGTGGTGAAGGATTTCGCGACGCTGCCTTACGCCAGCTTTTCCGCCCTCGCCCTGGAAAGTTGGGTTGCCGCAAATCCTGAAGTGGCGCGCGGTTTTGCACGGGCGCTCGCCAAGGCCGCGACTGAACTGGAGAAAAATCCCTCTGTCGGCTATGAGAGGATCAAAAAAATGTACCCGCATTTTTCCGATGAGCTCGTTGCGACCACGGTCAAGTCTGCTGTCAATCGTCTCCCGAAGGGGGGGGCATACGAAGCCGAAGCGGTGCGCAACATGAACACGATTGTCATCGGCGCAGACCCGTCTCTGAAGCCGATAACTTTAGAGGAATTGAAGCCCAGATTTTAATCGCGGTGCGGCGGGAAATTCGCCCGCTGTGATGCCCCGGACTACGCCAGGAGCGCCCTACTTAATGAGTCAAATGCAAATTCGGTCCTCGTTTCCATCGCGTGCCGTCCTGTCAGGTGCGATGGTGATGCAACTGCCGCCGGAGTCACTCCGATGAGCGATATTGTCGCCGCCGCGCCGGCAAAAGTGCTCGTGGAATCCGTGTCCCGCTCCTACGGGGCGGTCGAGGTGTTGCGCGATGTGTCCCTGACGCTTGATAACGGGGCGTTCCTGTCCATCGTAGGTCCGAGCGGCTGCGGCAAGTCGACGTTGCTCAAGTTGGTGTCCGGCCTGGAGCAGCCGTCTAAGGGGCGGATTCTGGTCGATGGCGCGGAAGTCAATTCTTCGGACGAGCGGCTTGGTTTCATGTTTCAAAAGGACGCATTGCTGCCGTGGGCCACGGTCGAGGAGAACATCACCGTGGGCCTTGAGTTGCGGGGGCTCCCCGTTGAATTGCACGCCGGGCGCAAGCGCGAGTTGATTTCGTTTCTCGGATTGGCCGGCTTTGAACGCCACTATCCGTCAATGCTCTCCGGCGGCATGCGGCAGCGCGTCTCGCTTGGCAGGTTGCTCGCCTACGAACCCGAGCTCTACCTGATGGACGAGCCGTTTGGCGCGCTCGATGCGCAGACAAAAATCCTGATGGCCCGGGAGTTGTTGCGTATCTGGAGCTCTTATAAGAAAAGCGTCATTTTTGTGACGCACGATATCGAGGAGGCGGTTTTCCTGTCGGACCGCGTGATTGTCCTCAGCAGCCGGCCGGGCCAGATCAAGGCCACGTTCGATGTCAATTTGCCCCGTCCGCGTGATTTTCGTACCACGCGCAAGATGCCGGAATTCCACGATCTGGTCGCTGAAATTTGGGATCAAATCATCACCACTGCGGTGGAGGAGGATGTCGCGGCTCGTTAGGGTGTCATGCCCGCGCATCAGTCCGACGCCGGTGCGTTCGGTTTTATCCGGCCCTTTTGGCTGAACTGTTTTTACAAATTCTGGAGATAGTGAATCATGCAAAACAAATCGGGTATGCAAGCAAAAGCGGGAGTTGGCGAGGCGCGCAAGCCGTTCACGGAAGATCTGCGCGGTTTCGTCGAGCGGCTGCGCAAGGCGGGCGAATTGATTGATTTCCACAAGCCTGTCGACATCCGTCACGTTGCGACGCTTGTCGACCAATCAGACAAGGCATTGATGTTTCATAACGTAATCGGTTACAAGATGCCCATATTGTCGGGGATCGTTAGGTCAGCCAAGCGCGCTTTCATGTCCATGGACTGTTCCAATTACCGGGAAATCGAGGAGGTGATGACCACTGGCCTCGCCAACCCGATCGCGCCTACCAGGGTGGCGACTTCAAAAACAGAGGAAATCATCCTCAAGGGCGATGACGTGGATCTGTTTTCGCTGCCGATACCGATCTTCTCGATTCACGATGGTGGGCCGATGATCACCGCCGGTGTCGTGATGGCGCGCGATCCGGAGTACGGCATCATCAATACCGGCTGTTATCGATTCATGGTGAAGGAGAAGAACCTCACCGGCATTGATATCGTAACGCCGAACAACCTGCGGCATTACGCCGAGCGCGCCTACAAGGCCGGCCGGTCGTTGCCGATTTCCATTTCAATCGGCACCCATCCGATGGAGACTGTCGCGGCCAATTTTCGCGCGGCGCTCGATGTCGAGGAAATGTCCCTTTCCGGCGGGTTTCGTGGCGCAAGCGTGGCGCTTGGCCAGTGCAAGACTTCCGATCTGCCCTATGTCGCGGACAGCGAGATCGTTCTCGAGGGCGAGATACTGCCCACGGGCTGGACCCAGCCCGAAGGACGTTTTGGGGAATTTACCTTCCTGATGGGCGGCCTTCACTGGAACCCGAACGTGAAAATTAACGCGGTCATGATGCGGCGGGACGCGATGTATTACGCCCTGCACATGCCGTTTGAATACAGCTACCTTGGCGCCGCCGCCCTGCACCAGCCGGTGCGTCGCGCGCTGCAAAATACCGGCGTGCATGTCGAGGATATCAATATCACCGTCGGCGGCGCGGCGTACTGGCATGCGGTCATATCGATCAAGAAGCAGGCCGGCGAGGGCAAGACTGCGCTTCTGGCAGCGCTCTCGGTGGGCGACCTCAAGCATGTCGTGGTGGTCGATGAGGACATCGATGTCTACAACGGGCACGAGGTGGAGTGGGCCATAGCCACCAGGGTGCAGGGTGATCGCGACGTGATCATCATCCCGGGCGTGCGGGCCAAGCCGCTCGACCCGAGCCTGTATATCACCCCCGGGGTGGTGCCAACCGGGGCAAAAGTCGGCATCGACGCGACCATTGGCGAGGGTATTCCGAAGGAGCGTTACGAGCGTGTTGCCTACGCTTATGCCGAAACGGCCAAGATCGACGATTACGTCAAGGGAAAATCCGACCCGGCGAGCGCACCCTCGCCCGATGCCGAGACCGTGCTCAAGGCGAAGATTCTGGCGCTGATCGAGGCGTCGCCGCTGTATTACACGGAAATCGACAAAAAGCTTCCCGAATACGATTTCGTTGCCATTGCGCGCGCCTTTGGGCAGCTGCACCAGGATGGCAAGCTCTGGAAGGATTCGGTCGGGCGAATTTGCATTCGCGGATCGAAATTTGATGCCAAGCCGCTTTGAGCGCATGGTGCCGGCGGAATTTTCGCCGATAACCGCGGTTGTTTTGCGCGCATTGCGCCGGGCGCAGATATGAGCCGTTTGGATCGCGATGATGCATGGCGTTACATTCTCGAAGTCTATGCGCGACCCGGGGTCGCAGAGGACTTGTTGCGCCAGCAGCAGGAGATCGGGCTCGATATCGTTTTACATTTGTTTTTTCTTTATGTGAAAGACCGACTGGGCGGGACTGTCGGTGATCAGGCCCGGCTGGACGCCGAGGCGCTGGTAAGGCCGTGGCGCGAAACCGTCATCGGCCCGTTGCGCGAGCTCAGAAGGACCATGAAGAACTTTTCCGGCCCTGCGGGAACCTTTGACGCGAAAGAATCGCTTCGCCAGTCGATCAAGCAGGCCGAACTGCAAGCCGAGCAGACGGAGTTTTACGCGCTGTGTGAATGGTTCGATGGTTGGCAACGAGGCAGTGAAAGTCAGCGCCCGGAGTCAATCCCGCCGCAGCGCCAATAGGCCCGGCGCAAGGGATGTATGGATGAAATTGTCATTCGCAGCATGGCGCGCTGGCCGGACGTCCCCGATGTCTACGGCTGGCTCGCCCTCGACCGCCGCGGCAACTGGCTGGTAAAGGGCCGCAGCGGCGGCTTTGAGCGCATTGGCAACAAGGCGGTGGGCGAATTCATCGGTCGCAATTACCAGCACGACGACGCCGGCCGCTGGTTTTTCCAGAACGGCCCGCAGCGCGTGTTCGTCACCCTGCACGGCTTGCCGCTGGTCTACCGGCTGGAGGGCGACAGCGTGCTTGCCCACACCGGTGCGCTGGCGCAATCGGTTACCGCGCTCTGGCTGGACGATGCCGGGGGGGTGATTCTCGAGACCGAACTTGGCGCCGGCACGCTCGATGACCGCGACCTGGCGCAGGCGCTCGAACGCATCTGTGACGATCAGCAGCGTCCCGCGGGCGAGGCGGCGCTGCTGGCGCTCGCCGCCGGCGGGGGCGGCGCCGCGCTGCATGCCCGGGTGGGGCGGGGCCGCGTGCCGGTTGGGGCGATCGCATCGGCCGGGCTTGCCGCGCGCTTCGGGTTTAGCCCGGCGCCAACACCGCCGCCGGGGCAGCCCGACTGTTAAAGCACGTTTTTGCGCACCGGCAGGCTGCGCCGCGACACCTGCCCGGTAAGCCACTTGACCGAGCGGCGCGCCCGCTCGGCGACAGTCGACAGCGGCAGTTGCACGTAATCGTCGTTAAACACCTCGAAACTGTAGTCGCCGCGGTAGCCCATCTGGTCGAGCCGCCTCACCATGTCCGCCACCTGGGCGCTGTGCACGCCCTCGCCGGGAAAGACGCGAAAGTGGCGCGCCGTGTTCATGCGCTCCTCGGGCGAGGGGGTTTCCTGCCACATGAAGTCGGCCAGTTGCACCAGGAAAATCTTTTCCGGGTTGATTTCCTCCAGGCTTTCGGTGCGGCTGTTGGTGGCGAGCACATGAAAGGAATCGAGGGCGAGGCCGAGGTTGGCGCGGCCGGCGCGTTCGACAATGTTCCAGGCCTGCATGAATTCGTTGACGTGCAGTCCCCAGGACAAGGCCTCGTAGGCGACGCGGATTCCGAGCGGCACGGCCAGCATGGCGAGTTTTTGCATGTCGCGCGCCAACGCATCCGGCGCCCCGCTGGCGTGCGGCGATGAGGACGAGCAGATCAGCAGCACGTTGGAATCGAGCGCGCGGCACATGCGCAGCATGGCCTTGGCGATGTCCACCTTGTAGTCGTGCAGGTGCCCGGACAGGCCCTCGTAGTCGCGCAACACTTGGAACCCGGTGACGCGCAGGCCGCTGTCGCGCACCGCGGCGATGGCCGCCGTTTCGCCGCCGGGATGGCCGGCGATATCGCGCGCCGACAGCATGATCTGGGTAAAGCCGGCATCGCGCACGGCGCGCAGCTTGGCCTCAAGCGGGCCGGCCAGCGTGATGGTGTCCATGCCGAAATGGTCCTGGTTCATGGTGATCCCCGCTCAGGCCTCAGGGAGTTTAAGGTGGCTGTGAACGAGCTCGAAGGTCGTGTCACCGAGGTAGACCTGGGTGAGGGCGCCCTTGTCGCTGGGCTGGACCGCGCCGCGGTCGATGAACACCACGCCGCGCTCGCGCAGCGCCGCCACCGCCACCGGCACGTCGGCCGCACCGAGGCCGACGCGCAACAGCCGCTCCTCCCACTGGATGTCCTCCGAACCCGGCGGCGGTTCGATCAGTTGCAGGTAGAACTTGTGGCAGGGGCTCTCGAGCAGGGTGCCCTTGGGCAGCACGCCAAAATAACGGCCGCCCGGCAGCACCGAAAATCCGAACAGGTTCTGGTAAAAGTCGATCCAGTCGGCCGTCCTGTCACCGAAGATCGCCTGCACCACGCCGAAGTAGTGCAAGCCGGCGATCGCCGGTGGGTTGCGCTCCACCCCGGGAATGGGCACGAAATCGACGTCGTAAATGGAAAAATCCTTGTAGCGGTCGACAAAATAAATCAGGCTGTCGCCGACGCCGTGGATACCGGGGATGCTCAGTTCCATGGCTGCAGCGCGCGCCGGCATTTCCCAGGCCCCGAGTTCGAGCGCATGGCGCCAGGCGGCGCCGGCGTCGCGCACGCGAAATGCCATTGCCACCAACTCCGGTGCGCTTGAGGGGGCGGCGAGACCGGGCAGGGCATCGGGATGGGCGTTGACGATCAGGTTCATCGTGCCCTGCCGGTAGAGCACCACTTCGCGCGAACGGTGCCGCGCCACCGGCATGAAGCCCAGCTGCTGCAACACCGCGCCCAGCGCCTGCGGTTGCGAGGTGGCGTATTCGATGAATTCGATGCCGTCCATTCCGAGCGGATTGCTGGCCTGGGGATTGCGTTCCTGTACGGTCATGGTTGTTCCTTTCGGGTTCAGGGCGGCAGCTGCGCGCCCAGGTCGTCCGCGGCGCTGCGCAGCGGCGGCAGGTAGCGGGTTTTCATGTCGCGCATTGTTCCCCGCGCGGTCTGCACGATGACGTTGATGCCGGCCACCACGACACCGGCGCTGTTCCTCACCGGCACGGCGATGGAACGTACGCCCAATTCCATCTGCTGGTCGGCGATGGCGTATCCCTGTTCGCGCACCGTGACCAGCAACTGGCGCAGCTCCCCGGGTGAGGTGACGGTGCGTTCGGTGAAGCGCTTCAGGCTGGTGTTTGCAAGGTAATCGTCCAGGTCCGCCGCCGGAAGGTGGGCGAGCAGGATGTGGCCGATCGAGGTGCAATACGCCGGCAGGCGGCTGCCGACATTGAGCGACATGGAAATGATGCGCGAACTGACCGAGCGGGCGACATAGAGAATCTCCTCGCCATCGAGGGTGGCCATCGAGCAGGACTCGTGCACCGCCTCGCCGACGCGGTCGAGAAACGGTTGCGCGGTCACCACCATGGGCGTGGAGGACAGGTAGGCATGGCCCAGGCCGAGGAGTTTTGGCCTTAGCGCGTACTGGCTGCCGTCGCCCGAGGAGACATAGCCCATTTTTTCCAGCGTATAGAGGCAGCGGCGCACGGCGGCGCGCGGAATGCCGGTTTTTTGGCTGAGCTGGGACACCGACATGCTGCGGTTTTCCTGGGAAAAGCCGCGCACCACCGCGAGGCCGCGGGCGAGCGAACTCATGAAGTTCGGGTCGCCGCTCCATGACTCTATCTCGGTCACGGGCAAGGCCGTGGCGCCGTCCGGGTGTCGGGCAGTTGCTTGCCTGCTCATGCGCTTCAGTGTTTCCGGCTGGTTGACGTAACGGGAACGATCATATACCATTTGTCCGATAAATAGATATTTGTTCGATTATCGCACAAATTATCTGAGAATAATCGAGAGTAGTCGCCCAAACCCGCGGCAGGGCGATGCACATTTCCGACCGTGCGCAGTGACGCGGGCCGAGCCAGCGAATAGAATAGGCGGCTTGCGCATCGCGACGAACGGTGCCGGGTCGTACCAATCGCAGTAATCAGCAAACAACAGGAGGAAACATGAACGTGAAACTCAGGAATCTGGCCGCGGCGCTGGCACTTGCCGCTCCCTTGCTGGCATCGGCGCAGGGCAAGCCGGTGGTGATCGTCGGCCTGGTCGAGTTATCCGGCACCGGCACCACTTCGGGCACCAATTTTGACAACGGCGTGAAGCTTGCGGTCAAGGAAATCAACGCCTCCGGCGGTATTCTCGGCCGCAAGATCGAATACACCTCGATGGACACGCAAAGCAATCCCGGCGTGGCCAAGGCGCTGGCGCAAAAGGCCGTCGACATGGGCGCTTATGTGGTGATGGGCCCGGTGTTCTCCGGCTCGATCATCGTCAGCATGGTCGAGACCAAGCGCGCTGAAATCCCCAATTTCACCGGCGGAGAGGCGGCCAACATCACGCAGCAGGGCAATCCCTTTATCTTCCGCACCTCCTTCACCCAGTCGACGGCGATGCCCAAGATCGCCAACTACATCAAGGACAACGTGAAGGCGAAAACCGTCGACCTGATCTGGGTCAACAACGACTTTGGCAAGGGCGGGCGCGACCTGATCATCAAATCGCTCGAAGCGCGCGGCATCAAGATCGCCGCCGACGTTTCGACCGACCCGGGCCAGATCGACTTCTCCGGCGCGGTGCTCAAGGTCAAGCAGTCCAACGCCGATGCCCTGTTTGCCTATACCAACGAGGAAGAATCGGCGCGCCTGCTGCGCGAGTTGCGCAAACAGGGCTACGCCAAACCGGTTATCGGCGAGACGGTGCTCACCAGCCAGAAGGTGATCGAGCTTGCAGGCGAGGCGGCCAACGGCGCCATCGCACACGTCGGTCTCAGCGCCGATGCGCCGCTGCCGCAGTTCCGCGCCTTCGACGCCAAATTCCAGAAGGAATTCAAGTCCAGGTCGGACCACAACGGCATCAAGGGCTACACCGGCATGTACATCGTCAAGGCGGTCACCGAAAAAATCGGCAAGTTCGACCAGAAGGCTTTCGCCAAGGCGATGCACGGCGTCAAGCTCACCTACAAGGAATATCCCGGCGTGATGATGGACGTGCGTTTCGACCAGAACGGCGACCTCGATCGCGAGAGCTTCCTCACCAAGGTGGTCGGCGGCAAGCAGGTGGTGACCGAAACCCTGCCGCCGGTAGGGAAGTAAGCGATAAGGGCGTCACCGGCTGCCATGCTTGCCCGCGGCCGGTGACGATTCCAGCAAGTAAATTTCCCGGAATACGCCCGCATGGCTGAAGCCAAAAAGTTCGTGCTTGCCGGCGTGATGGGCTGGCCGGTGTCGCATTCGCGTTCACCCACGCTGCACAATTACTGGATCAGGCATTACGGCCTGTCCGGTTCCTACGTCCTCCTGCCGGTTGACCCCGCACGCTTGTCCGCGGCGCTGCCCGGATTGGTGGCGCTGGGTTTTGCCGGCTGCAACGTCACCGTCCCGCACAAAATCGCCGCGATGCAAATGGTCGACCGCGTCGATCCGGTTGCGCGGCGCATCGGCGCCATCAATACCATCGTCGTCGAGGCCGACGGCAGCCTGAGCGGTTTCAACAACGACGGTTTCGGCTATATCCAGAGCCTGCTCGATGCCAAGCCCGACTGGCGCGCAGACGCCGGGCCGGTTACCGTGCTGGGCGCCGGCGGTGCTGCGCGTGCCGTGATCGCCGGGCTGGCCGATCGCGGTGCGCGCGAAATCCGCCTTGCCAATCGTACCGCGCAGCGGGCGCAGGATCTTGCCAGGGAGTTCGGATCGCCGGTCAGGGCCGTGCCCTGGGAGGAACGCAACGATGCACTCGCCGACGTGGCGCTGCTCGTCAACACCACCAGCCAGGGCATGGTGGGTCAGCCGCCGCTGGAACTTAGCCTCGCCAAACTGCCCGCCCACGCACTGGTGTCCGATGTCGTTTATGTGCCGCTCGAAACGCCGCTGCTTGCGGCGGCGCGCTCGCGCGGCAACGCCACCGTCAACGGCCTGGGCATGCTGCTTAACCAGGCGCGGCCGGCATTCAAGGCCTGGTTTGGCGTGATGCCGGAAATCACGCCCGAACTGCGGCGCGCCGTCGAAGCCACGCTCTAGTCCGGCCATGTCCCACCCGATGTTTTCGCTCACCGGGCAGGTCGCCCTTGTCACCGGCGCATCGCGCGGCCTGGGTGCGGCAATGGCGCAGGCGCTGGCCGAGGCCGGCGCCGCGGTGGTCATCAACGGCCGTGACCCGGTGAGCCTTGCGGCGCGCGCCGCGGCGCTGCGCGAACGCGGACTTGCCGTTGATACCGAGGTGTTTGATGTCGCCGACGAAGCGGCCGCGCGCGACGGCGTCGATGCGGTCGCCAGCCGCCACGGCCGCCTCGACATCCTGATTGCCAACGCCGGCACCCACCATGCGCGTCCGTTGAAGGACTGGAAAATGGAGGACTGGCGCCGCGTCATGAACACCAATCTCGACGCCGCATTCGTGCTGGCGCAACAGGCGGCCATCCCGATGATGCGCCAGCGCCACGGCCGCATTATTTTCACCGCCTCGCTTACCGGCCTGCTCGGCCGGCCGACCATCCATGCCTACGCCGCCTCCAAAGCCGCGCTGGCCGGGCTCACGCGCTCGCTCGCGGCCGAGCTAGGGGAACACGGCATCACCTGCAACGCCATTTCGCCGGGCTATTTTGAAACCGACCTCTCCGCCGCCTTGCGCAAGGACACGGCTTTTGTCGAGCGCATCAACAACCGTGTGCCGCTGCACCGCTGGGGCAAGCCCGAAGACCTCGCCGGTATTGCAGTGTTTCTCGCTTCGGGGGCATCTTCCTACGTCACCGGCCAGCAAATCGTCGTCGACGGCGGCATGGGCAGCGTGTTGTGAACATGCGCTGTGGCGCGGCCGGGTGCGGCCATGGCTGATTTCCTGCAACTTATCCTTTCCGGTGCGGCGGCCGGAGCCATTTATGCGCTGGCCGCCCTCGGTTTCACGCTGTTGTGGCAGGCCTCGGGCACCATCAACTTCGCCCAGGGCGAGTTCGTCATGGTCCCGGCCTTTCTCATGCTGTTTTTCATCAGTGTGATCGGCGCGCCGCTGTGGCTGGCCTGCCTGCTCGCCTGCGCCGTGGCGATGCTGGTGCTGGGCGCCGGTTTCAAGCTGGCGATTGTCGACCCGTTGCTGCGCCACGGCGTCATTCCGCTGGTGATCGCCACGCTGGGCCTGTCGATAGGCATGAAGCAGTTGATGAAGGCCGGCTACAGCGCCGAGGCCCATCCCTTCCCCAATCCCTTCCCGGCGGGGCAGTTGTCGCTGGCCGGGGTGAGCGTGTCGTATGCCGACGTGGGCACGCTGCTGCTCGCCGGCCTGATCGTCGTCCTCATCCAGTCGCTGCTCGATCGCACGCTTACCGGCCGCGCCATGCAGGCGGTGGCGCAGAACACCGATGCGGCCCGGGTGCTGGGCATCAACGTCAAGCGCATGGTGCTCTACACCTTCATGATCAACGCCGTGCTCGCCGGTGTCGCCGCGCTGCTCGTTACGCCCACCTATCTTGCAAAATTCGACATGGGTGATTCGCTCGGGCAAAAGGCTTTTTTTGCCGCCATCATCGGCGGCTTCAACCAGACGCGCGGCGCGCTTCTGGGCGGCGTGCTGATCGGCGTGCTCGAGAACCTGGTCGGGTTCTACATTTCGCCGGCCTACAAGGAGGGCGTCGCGCTGATGCTGTTCCTTGTCGTCATCCTGTTCCGCCCCGAGGGACTGCTCGGCAAGGCCGAGGAGCGCAAGGTATGAAGCTCGGCACGAACGCGCGCTATGCCCTGCTTGCCGTGTTGGTGGCGGCATTCGCCCTGCTGCCGCTGGGTCTGAAAAGCTACGGCGTGTACCTGTGCACGCTGTTTTGCGTCTACCTGATGGTGATTTTCGGCCTTAACCTGACCGTCGGTTACGCCGGGCAGATGTCGCTGGGACAGGCGGCGTTTTTCGGCATCGGCGCCTATATTGCGGCGATTTTCCTCAAGATGGGCCTGCCGTTCTATGCCGTGCTGCCGCTGGCCACGGTGGTGTGCTTTGTCATCGGCATAGTCCTCGGTTTCCCGGCGCTGCGCGTGCAGCACCATTACCTCGCCTTTACCACGCTGGGTTTTAACGTGCTGGTATTCCTCATCATGCGCAACGAGGAAAAAATCACCGGCGGCACCTTCGGCATTTCCGGCGTGCCGCGACCCGGCCTGTTCGGCTTCTCGCTCGATCCGTCGCTGCCGTTTTTCTGGTTCACGCTGTTCCACACGCTGCTGCTGATCGGTGCCTTGTGGTGGCTGCTGCGCTCGCCCTGGGGCCGCGCCTTCGCGGCGCTGCGCGACAACCCGATCCGCGCCGAGAGCCTGGGCATCAACATCACCGCCTATACGCTGCTCGCCTTTGCCATAGGCGCGGCCTGCGCCGGCTTTGGCGGTGTGTTTTTCGCCACCCTGGTGCAATTCATCGAGCCGGCGCCCTTTCACCTTTCCTCGTCGCTGATGATGCTGCTCGCCGTCATCGTCGGCGGATCGGGCCGCTTCCTCGGACCGGTGCTCGGAGCGGTGATGATCGTGCTGCTGCCCGAGTGGCTGCGCTTCATGCAGAACTGGTACCTCGCGGTGTTCGGCATCGCCGTGGTGGCCTTGATGATCTGGCTGCCCGGCGGGCTGCTCTCCATCAACGAGCGCCTGCGCATCGGCGCCGCTAAGGGAGGGGCTGCCAAGTGAGCGGCTTCCTCGAGGTGATGGATGTGCACAAGTCCTACGGCGCGATCCGCGCGGTGGATGGCGTCAGTTTTGCCGTCGACCCGGGCGAGATCGTCGGCGTGATCGGTCCCAACGGCTCGGGCAAGACGACATTGTTCAACAGCATACTCGGGCAGATCCGCCCGACCTCGGGGCGCGTCACGCTGAGCGGCGAGGACATCACCGGCATGTCGCCGCTGGAGCTGTCGCGCCGCGGCGTCGGCCGCACCTTCCAGACGCTGCAGGTGTTCGTCAAGTTATCGGTGCGCGACAACCTGATCGCCGCGGCGCAGGAATTCCAGGGTTCGCTCGCCGGCCGGCTGTTTGCGCCGCCCGATGCCGGCCTCGGCGAGCGCGCGGATCGCATGATAGAAATGTTCCGCCTGCAGCCCGTGGCCGCGCTGCCGGCCGGCACGCTCTCCTACGGCCAGCAAAAGTTGATCGACATCGCCATGGCCTTCATGGCGCGGCCGCGCCTGGTGCTGCTCGACGAGCCCTGCGCCGGCGTCAATCCCAGCCTGGTGGAGCAATTGCGCGAACTGCTGCTCGAACTGAACAAGACCCAGGGCGGCAGCTTTGTCGTGATCGAGCACAACATGGATTTCGTCATGAAGCTCTGCCCGCATGTCATTTGCATGGTCGAGGGGCGCGTCCTCGCCGAGGGCAGCCCGCAGTCGGTGCAGGCCGACCCTGCCGTGCTCGACGCCTATTTGGGCAACTGACATGGCGATCGAAAAAATCATTGAATTCGACAAGGTTGTGGCCGGCTATTCGCCCAGCCTGACCATACTCAACGAGCTGACGCTCGACGTGCGCAAGGCCGAGATCACGCTGCTGGTGGGCCCCAACGGCGCGGGAAAATCGACGGTGCTCAAGACGCTGTTCGGCATGCTCACGCCGCGCTCGGGCGAGGTGCGCTTCGAGGGTATTTGCGTCAACGGCATGTCGCAGCGCGACCTGCTGGCCAAGGGCATTGCCTACGTGCCGCAGGGTCGCAACCTGTTCGGTTCGCTGTCGGTGCTGCACAACCTCGAACTGGGCGGCATCACGCTGCCGCGCGCCGAGCTCGCGCCGAGGATCGAAGAGGTGCTCGCGCGCTTTCCGCGCATTCGCGAGCGTCTCGACAACCAGGCCTCGACGCTTTCCGGTGGCGAGCAAAAACAGCTCGAAATCGGCCGCGCCCTGCTGCTGCGGCCGCGCGTGCTGCTCATCGACGAGCCGTCTATCGGCCTGTCGCCCATCATCGTCAAGGACGTGTTCCTGCTGCTGCGCGCGCTCGCCGGGGCCGGGACCACGGTGTTGATGGTCGAGCAGAATGTGCGCTCGGCGCTTGGCTATGCCGACCGCGCGCTGGTGCTCGAACTCGGCCGGCTGGCCCTTGACCGCCCCGCCGGCGAACTGCTCAAGGACCCCGACCTCAACCGGCTGTTTCTCGGCGGCGTCGCCGCCAGCCAGGGATCCGCGGCTTGATGTCCGTGTCCGGGAAGCCGCCGCGGCAGTCTTTTCTGGTCGGCCTCATTGGCGCCGGCATACAGCGCTCGCTGACCCCGGCGATGCACCAGCACGAGGGCGCGGCGCAGGGGCGAGGCTATGTTTACAAGCTCATCGATTTGCAGCAACTGGGCCTCACCGCCGACGCGCTGCCGCAACTGCTGGACAAGGCCGAGCGCGAGGGCTTTTGCGGCCTCAACATCACCCACCCGTGCAAGCAGCTGGTAATCCCGCTGCTGCATGAATTGTCCGATGACGCGCGTGCGCTTGGCGCGGTCAACACAGTGCTGTTTCTCGACGGGCGGCGCATCGGCCACAACACCGACTGGTCGGGCTTTACCGCGGCCTTTGCCCGCGGCCTTGACGGGGCAGGGCTGGCTCGCGTGGTGCAACTGGGTGCCGGCGGCGCCGGTGCGGCGGTTGCCTATGCCGCGCTGAAAATGGGTGCCGCACAACTCGCGCTGTTTGACACCGACGGCGGCCGCGCCGCGAAGCTTGCCGCAAGCCTTGCCGCCTTGTTCGGGCCGGGGCGGGTGACAGCCGGTCACGACCTGCCCGCCGCCATGGCCGCGGCCGACGGCCTGATTCATGCCACGCCCACCGGCATGGCCGCCTACCCGGGACTGCCGCTACCGGCTGCGCTGTTGCGCCCGGCGCACTGGGTTGCCGAAATAGTCTATTTTCCGCTTGAGACGGCCTTGCTGCGCGCGGCGCGGGACGCCGGTTGCCGCACCCTCGATGGCGGCGGCATGGCGGTGTTCCAGGCGGTCGATGCTTTCCGCCTGTTCACCGGGCTCGAGCCCGATGCAGCGCGCATGCTGCGCGACTTCAATGCGCTGGTGGGCGCCGGCGCGGCCTGAACGGGCTGGACTTATAATCGGCGCTGGTTTGTCGGCGCGAACTACGCTTTGGCGCCGGGCGCGTAACAGGAGAGCACCATGAACCATCCGTATCGGAGTAGCGTTGTTTGCGCCGTGGCGCTATGCGCATTGCTGGCCGGTTGCAGTAGCATGCCCAGTGTCTGGCCCTTCGGCAGCAGCGGCAACCCAGCCCGGCCGCGCGTTCCTGCAAATGCGACCGCCTACGATTGCGACAGCGGCCGCAAGCTCTATGTGCGCTATATCGACAACGGCAAGGCGGCCTGGGTGATCCTGCCCGATCGCGAATTCCGCCTCGAACCGGTGATCTCGGCCTCGGGTGCGCGCTACAGCAACGGCGTGGCGACGCTGGAGACCAAGGGCAACGAGGCGAACCTGCGCGATGGCCAGGCGCTCACCCACGCTAACTGCAGGACCGGCGAGGCGACGGGTTGATTCCGTAGTGGCGGACGGCGAACGCCCGCCGGCTCACACCACCAGGATGGCCTTGCCCTGGACTTTGCGCGCCAAGAGGTCGATGAGGGCGTCGGCGGCGCGGGCGAGCGGGTAGGTGGCCGAGACCAGCGGCTTGAGCCTGCCGGCGATCACCCAGCCGTAGATTTCGGTCATGTTATTGCGATGCGCCTGCGGGTCGCGCCGCGCGAACTCGCCCCAGAACACGCCGACAATGGCGCAACCCTTTAGCAGGGTCAGGTTGAGCGGGATACGCGGGATTTCCCCCGCGGCAAACCCCACCACCAGGTAGCGGCCGCCCCAGGCCATGCCGCGCACCGCCGGCTCGGCGTAATGGCCGCCGACCGGGTCGTAGACCACGTCGACGCCGCGTCCGGCGGTGAGCGTCTTGATCGAGTCGCGCAAGTCATCCCTGCTGTAATTGATCAGCGCGTCGGCGCCAAAACGCTTGCAGGTGGCGAGCTTGTCGTCGGTCGAGGCCGCGGCGATGACGCGCGCGCCCATCAGTTTCCCGAGTTCAACCGCCGCGAGCCCGACGCCGCCGGCCGCGCCCAGCACCAGCAGCGTCTCGCCCGGCTTGAGATTGGCGCGGTCCTTCAGCGCGTGGTAGGTGGTGCCGTAGGTGACGGTGATGCCGGCGGCGACATTGAAGTCCATGCCATCGGGCAGCGGCGCAAGGCGGTCGGCATTGACCACCACCTCCTCGGCATAGGCGCCCCACAGGGTTCCGGCCGAAACCGCGTCGCCGGGCTTGACCCCGCTCACTCCTTCGCCGACCTGCTTCACCAGGCCGGCCATTTCGCTGCCCGGTGAAAACGGCAGGTCGGGCTTGAACTGGTATTTGCCCTGGATGATCAGCGTATCGGGGAAGTTCACGCCGCAGGCGCGCACGCTCACCACCACTTGGCCCTTGCCCGGTTGCGGCGAGGGGACGTTTTCGACCACCAGGCCCTCCGGCGGTCCGTATTGTTTGCATAAAACCGCTTTCAAATGCGCTCCTGATTTTGCGTCTAATATGGTGCGCTGATAATAACGCAGCTTGCCCGGTTTTCGGCCAGCCGCTACCATCACTTGCGGGTATTTGTCCCCGTTATTCGTCCCTGTTATTCGTCCCGCCAATAGAGCTTGAACAAAACCATGAATCTTGACTTTAGCGCAGAGGAAACGGCTTTTCGCGACGAGGTGCGCGCCTTTGTGCGCGCCAGCGTACCCGCCGACATCGCCCGCAAGGTGCTCGACCACCGCCATCTTTCAAAAGAGGACCAGGTGCGCTGGCAGGACATTCTCGCCGCCAAGGGCTGGCTGGCCGGGCACTGGCCGCGCGAATTCGGCGGTTGCGGCTGGACGCCGGTGCAGGTGCATATTTTTGATGAAGAGGCCGCCGCCGCCGGCGCGCCGCGGCTGATCCCCTTCGGGCTCAACATGGTCGCGCCGGTGATCATGGCCTTTGGCAGTCCCTGGCAAAAAGAGCATTACCTCACGCGTATTCGCGAAAACAAGGACTGGTGGTGCCAGGGCTACTCGGAGCCGGGCTCGGGTTCGGACCTTGCCAGCCTGAAAATGCGCGCCCTGCGTGACGGGGAAGGGGAGGGCGCCGAGTACGTCGTCAGCGGCCAGAAAACCTGGACCACGCTGGCGCAGCATGCCGACATGATTTTTTGCCTGGTGCGCACCTCCACCGAGGGGCGCAAGCAGGAGGGCATTTCCTTTTTGCTCATCGACATGCATGCGCCTGGCGTCAGCGTACGGCCCATCATCATGCTCGACGAGGGCCACGAGGTGAACGAGGTGTTTTTTGACAATGTCAGGGTGCCGGCGAAAAACCTTGTCGGCGAGGAGGGCAAGGGCTGGACTTACGCCAAGTTCCTGCTCGGGCACGAGCGCACCAACATCGCCGGCGTCGGCGCCTCCAAGCGCGAGCTCGCCACCTTGAAGGCCATCGCCCGCAGCGAAATGCAGGATGGCCGGCCGCTGATAGAAAACCCCGCGTTCGCGGCAAAAATCGCCCTGCTCGAGATCGAATTGATGGCCCTTGAGGTGACGGTGATGCGCGTGCTCGCGGCGCGCGGCAAGGCGCCCGGCGCCGAGTCATCCATACTAAAAATCAAGGGCACCGAAATCCAGCAGACGCTGACCGCGCTGATGATGGAAGCCCTCGGCCCCTATGCCCAGCCGTTCGTGCCCGAGGAGGGGGCGGTCGCCGTGGGACCCGACTACGCCGCGCCGCTGGCGGCGCGCTACTTCAACATGCGCAAGACCACCATTTACGGCGGCTCGAACGAAGTTCAGCGCAACATCATTGCGCAACTGGTGCTGGGGCTCTGACATGGACTTCTCCTTTAACGAAGAGCAGCAAATGCTTGGCGAATCGCTCGCCAAATACATCGAGCGCGAGTACGGCTTCGAGAAACGCCGCGCCATCCAGGCCTCGGGCGAAGGCTTCAGCCGCGAAGTCTGGGCGGCCTTTGCCGACATGGGCCTGCTCGGCCTGCCTTTTGCCGAAGAGCACGGTGGCTTTGACGGCACGCCGGTGGATACATTGTTGGTGATGCAGGCGCTGGGCCGCGGTCTGGTGATCGAGCCTTATTGGTCCACGGTGGTGATGGCGGGCAATGCCATCCGGCTTGGCGGCAGCGCCGCGCAAAAAGAACAATGGCTGCCGGCCATCGCTGGCGGCGAACGCATCTATGCCTGGGCGCACGGCGAGGCGGCGGCGCGCTACGACCTCGCCCACGTCGGCACCACGGCGAAGCCGGTTGGCCGGGGTGACGTCGACCAGACCTATGTCATCGACGGCGCAAAAGCGGTGGTGCTCTTCGGGGCGCAGGCCGACAGCCTGGTTGTATCGGCGCGCACTGCGGGTGGTGTGCGTGACGCTGGGGGCATCAGCCTGTTTGTCATCGATAGAAATGCGGCCGGCGTTACGGTGCGCGATTACCGCACCATCGACGGCTTGCGTGCCGCGGAAGTCACGCTCAAGGCAGTGAAGGTCGGCGCCGGGGCAATGCTTGGTGCGGTCGGCAGTGCGCATGCGCTGATCGAACAGGTCTGCGACCTCGGCCTTGCCGCCTTGTGTGCCGAAGGCGTTGGACTGATGGAAAGCCTCAACGCCGCGACGCTCGAATACCTCAAGACGCGGCAGCAGTTCGGCCAGCCCATCGGCCGCTTCCAGGCGTTGCAGCACCGCGCCGTCGACATGATGATCCACGCCGAACAGTCCAAGTCGCTCGCCTATCTGGCGGCGATGCGTGCTTCCGGTACGAATGGTGGCGACGCGGCCTTGAGCCACCATGCCGCGACGGCGGCCAAGGCCTATATCGGCCGCGCCGCGCGCCGCGTCGCCGAAGAGGCCATACAACTGCACGGCGGCATGGGCGTGACCAACGAAATGGCCGCGAGCCATTACGCCAAGCGCCTGGTCATGCTCGATTTCATGCTCGGCGATGCCGATCATCATCTTGAACGCTTTGCAGCAGCTTCGCTCAATACCAATTGAAATATTCCTGCATACGCCGATACGTCGTCGTTCCCGCGAAAGCGGGAACCCATTTTCACCTGATGAAGCCACGTCTTAGGTCAAGGTGGATTCCCGCTTTCGCGGGAATGACGGATTTATTTAATGCCTCCCCTGGCGAGTCAATCAGGATTCAAGGTCTATGAGCACCAATCTGCAGGTTCTGCTTGCCAGCCGTCCCGCGGGCGCGGTGACGGAGGATAATTTCCGCCTGGTCGAATCACCCATGCCGGTGCCGGCCGGGGGCCAGCTGCTGGTGCGTAACGACTGGCTGTCGCTCGATCCGTACATGCGCGGGCGTATGAGCGACGCCAAGTCCTACGCCAAGTCGGTGGACATCGGCGAAGTCATGGTCGGCGGCACCGCCGGTGAAGTGATCGCCTCGCACAACGCCCAATTCAAGCCCGGCGACAAGGTGGTGGGCGCGCTTGGCTGGCAGCAGTTCGGCCTCTCCGACGGCACCGGCCTGATGAAAATAGACCATCCGGTCGCGCCGCTGTCGGCTTATCTCGGTGTGCTGGGCATGCCCGGCATCACCGCCTGGATAGGACTGCTCGACATCGGCCAACCCAAGGCCGGCGAGACCGTGGTGGTATCGGCCGCGTCGGGCGCCGTAGGTTCGGTGGTGGGGCAGCTGGCCAAGCTCAAGGGCTGTCGCGCGGTGGGCATCGCCGGTGGCGCGGCCAAGTGCCGCCATGTCGTCGAGGACCTCGGCTTTGACGCCTGTGTTGATTACAAGGCCGGCAGTCTCGCCGCCGATCTCAAGGCCGCGGTGCCTGATGGTAAGAACAGGGGCATAGATGTCTATTTTGATAACGTCGGCGGTGAAGTGCTAGACGCGGTGCTGCCCAACATGAATGCCTTTTCGCGCATTCCCTTGTGCGGACTCATTTCACAATACAGCGCGACCGAGGCCTATGGCGTAAAGCAATTCCGCTCCTTCCTCGTCAACCGCATCCGCCTGCAGGGCTTTATCTGCTTTGACCGCCTCGACCTGTGGCCGCAGGCGCAGCGCGAGCTCTCGGGCTGGCTGGCCGACGGCAAAATAAAATATCGCGAAACCGTGGCGCAAGGACTTGCCGGTGCGCCGCGTGCCTTTATCGGCCTGTTAAAAGGCGAGAATCTCGGCAAGCAGCTGGTAAAACTGGGATAAGGCCATGGATTACAGTCAGGACGACAATCAGAAAACCCCGCAGGCGGTACAGAAAATGGAATACGTCGGTTTCTGGAAGCGCGTGGTCGCTTCGCTCATCGACACGCTGATCGTTGTCATATTCACGTTGCCGCTGCTGTGGGCCTTTTACGGTTGGGCCTACTTCAGCTCGGACCAGGCGGTGCACGGGCTTGCCGATGTGCTCATCTACTATGTGCTGCCGGCGGTGTTTGTCATCGTGTTCTGGCGCTACAAGAGTGCAACGCCGGGCAAGATGGCGATCTCGGCACGCATTGTCGATGCCACCACCGGCGGTCCACCTTCCACCGGGCAGTTGATTGGACGATACTTCGGCTATTTCGTCTCCATCATCCCCTTGTGTCTGGGCCTGATCTGGGTCGGCATAGACAAGCGCAAGCAGGGCTGGCACGACAAGCTCGCCAACACCGTCGTCATCTACGACGACGAATAAGGTTTTTTCACTCCTTCACCTTTCACTTTTCACCTTTTACTATTTCCCATTTACCATTTCCCCAAGGACCACCAATGATCGATCTCTATTCCTGGGCCACGCCCAACGGCCACAAAGTCCACATCATGCTCGAGGAGTGCAACCTGCCCTACAAGGTGCATGCCATCAACATCGGCGAGGGCGACCAGTTCAAGCCCGACTTCCTCAAGATCAGCCCCAACAACAAGATGCCGGCCATCGTCGACCAGGACGGTCCCGGCGGCAAACCGATGTCGCTGTTCGAGTCCGGCGCCATCCTGCTGTACCTCGCTTCCAAGACCGGCAAATTCCTGCCAACCGACATTCGCCAGCGCTGGAGCACCGCGCAATGGCTGATGTTCCAGATGGGTGGCTTCGGTCCCATGCTCGGTCAGGCCCACCACTTCCGCAATTACGCCAAAGACAAGATCCAGTACGCCATCGACCGCTACACCAATGAGGCCAACCGCCTTTACGGCGTCATCGACCGGCGCCTGGCCGAGAGCCGCTACATCGCCTGCGACGAATACAGCATCGCCGACATGGCGATCTGGCCGTGGACGCGCTACCCGGACCGCCAGGGCGTGGACAAGGCGCAGTACCCGCATTTTGCGCGCTGGTTCGACACCATCGCCGCGCGCCCGGCAGTGCAGCGCGGCGTGCTGGTCCTCGCCGACTTGCGCAAACCCGTGCACGACGAAAAGGCCCGCGAAATGCTCTTCGGCTCGACGCAATACCAGAAGCGCTGAGCGTTTACCCCGCCCGTCATTCCGGGGCCGCGAAGCGGAACCCGGAATCCATGGGTTTGGCTGGACGACAGCAGGGCACATCAGCTGGAAAGCCGCGCCAGTAGCGGCTTTCCAGCCGGTTACGGATTTAAAAAGGAGCACTCATGAGTCTCAAAGGCAAAATCGCGTGGATCACCGGCGCCGGTACCGGCATCGGTAACGCAGCGGCGCTCGAACTCGCCCAATCCGGCGCCACGGTGGTCATCTCCGGACGACGCAAGGACGTGCTCGATGCGGCGGTAAAGGAAATTGTCGCCACCGGTGGCACGTGCGAAGCCGCGCCCCTGGATGTATCCGACAAGGGGTCAGTCGCAAAAGTGGCCGCCGACATCCTCAAGCGACACGGTCGCATCGACATCCTCGTCAACAGCGCCGGCACCAACGTGGCCAAGCGCTTTTACAAGGACCTGATCCCGGAGGACTGGGACAAGGTCATTGCCATCAACCTCAACGGCTCGCTCTATTGCATGACCGCCGTGCTGCCCGGCATGCGCGCCAACAAGGACGGTTTGATCATCAATATTTCCTCCTGGCTCGGACGCTGGCCCGGCTACCTGGGCGGCGCCGCCTACAACGCCAGCAAGCACGCCATGGCCTCGATGACCAACCAGCTCAATCTCGAGGAGGGCCTTAACGGCATCCGCGGTTGCTGCATCTACCCCGGGGAGGTCGCCACGCCCATCCTCAAGTCGCGCCCGGTGCCGCCCTCGCAGGAGGCCATAGACCGCATGCTCAAGGCTGGGGACCTCGGCCGCGCCGTGCGCTTTGTCGCCGAATCGCCGGCGCATGTGTGCATCAACGAACTCGTCATCACGCCGACTTGGAACCGCCTGCTGCTAGGTGACAAGGACATCAAGCTCGCACCCGACCGGGGATAGCACGCGCATGTGGTCCGCAGGGGTCGCACGCACGGGCCGTTTCGCCTGCCGGGGCGGATTTCTCCGGCGCGCTGCGGCGGCGCACGCGCTATAGTGCAACAGGATTGGTGGAATCAATAAACGGGGCAACAGATGCAGGTCAAGGCGAACGACAGGGCGGGCATGATACCGGGCATCATCGTCGGTGCTTCGGTGGCGGCCATTGC
Organism: Bordetella parapertussis; assembly: GCA_945861875.1. Lineage (GTDB taxonomy): Bacteria > Pseudomonadota > Gammaproteobacteria > Burkholderiales > SG8-39 > CAITSH01. Next base: position 12,977 of record CAMAWC010000036.1, on the reverse strand, counting down.
CCTCAGCTCGCGCTGGTTGCCCGCGCAAGTGGCCTGGTTTTTTGGTTTTTCCGGCGAGCCGAGCGGGTTTGTCGGCCAGGGCGTGTATCTGTCGGCATTGCTGGTGCTCACGGTGGGTACGCCGCTCCTGGTCAGGTTGAGCCTTGTCGCCCTGGTACGCGGCAAGCCCGGGGCCATGCCCATCCCCAATCGCGATTACTGGCTCGCCCCCGAGCGCCGCGATGAAGCGCTTGCCTTCCTGGTGCGCCAGACCGCCTGGATAGCGTCGGCGTTTGCGGTGTTCGTGTTCCTCGTCCACCTCTCGGGCATCCGCGCCAATGGCGCCAGTCCGCCGCACCAGAGGCCGGAAGAATTGCTCACGCTGCTGACCGGCATCCTCGGCGTATGCGTGTTCTGGGCGGGCTGTATCGCCTGGCGTTTTGGCAAACCCTAGCCTGCGCTATTGCGCGGTTTAGCCTTATCCGGCATCGGGAACTCCTGCACCAGCAGACTGAAAACCGCAGACTCATAAAAAACTGGTGGAATGTTTCATTGCCCCGTAACAGATTCATCTGCATTAGGCACGATCTCGTTAAGTGATAGACTCACTGCTGTCCGGACGTTGAGCGATCGAAACGCAATAATTGGTTGATCTTAAATAGATAATTCATGAATTTTTCTGGTCTCGATTTGAACTTCATAACGGCAATTTGCGATCCTGCGAGCTACTCACTCGCAGGGGATTTCCATGCACTTGGGCAAATTGGTGTTCGCGCAAATCACGCAGCATTTGCCGCTGACGACGTTTCGTCGTTGCGTGGCGCGCTACGACGGAGAGCACAAGGTCAAGAGCTTTTCTTGCCTCGATCAATATCTTTGCATGGCCTTTGCCCAACTGACCTACCGAGAGAGCTTGCGCGACATCCAGGCGTGCCTGCGTGCGCAAACGAGCAAGCTCTACCACATGGGCATCAAGGCGCGGGTCTCGCGCAGCACCTTGGCCGATGCCAACGAAGTGCGCGACTGGCGTATCCACGCGGAGTTTGCACAATCGCTCATCGGCATCGCCCGCCCTCTTTATGCGACCGAACCTTTTGGCCTCGATCTGAAGGAGACGGTCTACGCCCTGGATGCGAGCACCATCGATCTGTGCCTGTCGGTATTTCCTTGGGCACCGTTTCGCTCTACCAAAGCGGCCATCAAACTGCATACGCTGCTCGATCTGCGCGGAAACATCCCCACGTTCCTGCACATCAGCGACGGCAAGCTTCACGACGTCAATGCTCTGGACCTGTTGATCCCCGAGCCGGGTGCCTTCTACATCATGGACCGGGGTTACCTGGATTTCGAACGACTCCATCGTCTTCACGAGGCGGGCAGCTTCTTTGTGACGCGCGCCAAATCCAACCTCAAAGCCCAGCGGCGTTATTCCCATCCGGTCGATCGGAGCACGGGCTTGATTTGCGATCAGACCATCGCACTTACCGGGTTTTACTCGCGCCAAGATTTCGACACGCCACTGCGGCGCATCAAATTCAAAGACCCAAAAACGGGCAAACGGCTGGTGTTCCTGACCAACAATTTCGCGCTGCCGGCGATCACCATCGCCGATCTGTATCGGTGCCGGTGGCAAGTGGAGTTGTTTTTCAAATGGATAAAGCAGCATCTTCGTATCAAAGTATTCTTCGGCACATCGGAGAATGCGGTCAAGACCCAAATCTGGATCGCCGTCTCGGTCTACGTGCTCGTTGCCATCGTCAAAAAACGGCTAAACCTTTCGGCAAGCCTCTATGAAATGCTACAAATCCTGAGCCTAACCATGTTCGAGAGAATTCCATTGGATCAACTGCTTAACAACATCGTCACCGAAGACATTCAGTCCCTTGATGCTAATCAGCTGAATCTATTCGACTAACGTCCGGACACTACTGTGATAGACTCTCAACCAATTAACCAATCCTCTGATCGGAATAAACTTGAAAAAAATCAATTTGATGCTTGCATCATTAGCGGCATCACTTGTTTTAGCCGCCTGCAGCCATGCACCAAAAGTGGCTACTGAACCGATGCCTAGATCTGGCTTCCTGCCTGATTACAACAGTCTCGTTCCGATGGCCACTAGCGAATCTGAGACCCGCGTGTGGAGATATCGCGTTACCGGCGTTAATCCCGGGAGCTATACCGCCGTCATTTTGGATCCAGTTTATTTGAATCAAAATGCCACCAAAGAAGTCAGCGCTGAAGTAATTAATGGGGCAAAGGCAGCGCTGCAAGCTTCCATGGTTGAGACTGTAAATGCACGTGGCAATACCCGAATTGTTACGCAACCTGGTCCTGGGGTTGCACGAGTTTCCGTAGGTATCACTGGTGCCGAAAGTTCTGCTGATAGTTTGAAGCCTTGGAACTTCACGCCGATCGGTTTAGCTGTGAATGCCGCTGCATACGCAGGCGGAGTGAATGCTAAAACTCCAGTCTTGGTAGTCGAAAGCATAATTACTGACAGCCAATCGAAACAGATCTTGGGCGAAAGCTTGGTAACCGTGCGCGGTGAACCCTTCAGAACCGCTTCAGGATCATCCGATTCCTTTATCGCAATGGTAAAAAAAGTAGTGCGGGCTGCGGTTGAAACATCAGCAAATCCAACACCTACTGGTAAATAAGAGCCCAATATGAAGGCATGCATCCAAAAAGCCCTATTACTTGTTTCGATTGCATTAATCGCTGTGCCGGTATCGTCTTTCGCAGATGATGCCTCTCGTGATAAGGAGATAGCAGAGCGTAACAAGGAGATAGCAGAGCGTTTTGCAAAATGCGATGCCAATCACGATGGCAAATTAACATTGAATGAAGCAAAAGATTGCATGCCGCGTATTTATGATCATTTCAGTAGGATTGATTCTGGTAAGAAAGGTTATGTGACAGTGGCGGAAATTCAGGCAATGGCTAATCGTTGAATTTAATCAGCGCATTAGATGGCTTATATATTGAAAGTATTTTTTATTAGGTTTGTTTAGATTTGTGCAATCGTGGTCGCTGTGATCATGGTCGCTGTGATGATAGCGAAGAGACATGTCTGTGGCTGTACCTTATGGGGCGGAACCCTGATATCGGACTGAGGTTCGCTGCGCGGGGGCAAGAAAGCCGCAAGTTGGCCCGAGTTACCGCTACCGGGGGCCAGGTGCGATTAATCGCACCCTGAAATTCGCATTCCGAACGCCTTGCGAAAGAAATCAACGGCGAACTGGTGGGGCTGTTCCGCGCCCCTGGGATTGTGCTGGTGGCGGACGTTGCCTCGCTTGCCCTTGAGTTCGACATCGTGGAAGTAAGTCCGGTCTCCCGGTACTTCCCATCCATGCGTTGCGCCTGGATAAACGGTAACCCCGAATGCTGATCGGGCGTCCGCGGGCCGTGCCTGGACAAAACGCGCGCATGCATTTAGCCGCGCTCTCTGAGGCCCAACTAGTGGAAAATGCTACGCGGCGAATGATCGCTATGGGGCGAAACCCGACGGCGGTCAAGACCTGGCCGGTTCCGGCCAAAAGCGACTGCTCGCGCTTACATTTAATTGAACGGATTTGGCGCTGCCCGGCGCGGGTTAGGCCATAATCGCGATTGACGAGAGTTTAGCTTGGCGCTTGTTACATTTGGTCAGGTAATTCTGGCAACTAATATTTGTCACTTAAATTCTGTCAATTGAATATGGTTAATCGTGTATCTCAACTGGCCAATTTCTACAAAGGTGAATCCAAGATGATTGATCTATCGATGATTGATCTAGTCCCCGATTCGAAGCAGTTAGCCGAAATTTTTTCACAAGCGATAGCTCCCACCTTCTTCCTTGGTGCAATTGCCGCGTTTATTGGGCGATTGGAGCAAAGGTTGTGGGGTGTCGTGCAGCGCCTGCAAACCATCCGCGCGATAGCTGAGGACGATCTCGAGCGAGCGCACCTCAAGGCCGATGTAGAGCGATTGAGGTGCCGCGCTCGCTTCTTGACCAGCGGCATCCGTGCAGCTTTACACGGTGGCCTGTGTGCCACAGCCCTTCTAGGTGATTTGTTTATATCAGCATTATTCAAATTCAAACACGCCTATGGTGCTCCAGGGTTATTCGTGATTGCCACGCTCTTCCTTGGATTTGCGCTGTTTCGTCTTGCGCAAGAGTCACGTATTAATTTTACTGAGGCTGATGAATACCTCTAGCCACTCGCGAGTTACACAATTCAAAGTGAACGTATAACAAGTCGCACCATGTTCGAAACAACACCCATAAATCAATTACTTCGAAACCCCTCGCCCAATTCAGAGCCGCCAATTACGCACATTCAAGGCGTTCTCCTCTGAAAAACGTTGGGACACTGCTGGAATAGAATTCATAGATGCGCATCTCAACTGGCTAATTGTTACAAAGGTGAACCCAAGATGATTGAGCTAGCGATAATTGATCTGGTCCCCGATCCGGTGCGGTTAGCCGAAATGTTTTCACAAGCGATAGCCCCCGCTTTCTTCCTTGGTGCAATTGGCGGGTTTCTTTCGCTCATGACGACAAGGTTACATCGTGTCGCGACAAAGTTACATCGTATCTTGAAGCGCGTACAAGCCATCCAAGGGGGAGAGGAAGACGATCCCGCGCGAGCACACCTCAAGGAAGATCTTGAGCGATTGAGGTACCGCGCCCGATGCTTGACCAGCGGCATCAAAGCAGCTTTACACAGTGGCCTTTGTGCCACAGGGCTTTTGGGTATTTTGTTTGCATCATCATTATTCAAATTCAAACACGCCTATGGTGCGCCAATGTTATTCGTGATGGCCACGCTCTTCCTCGGATTTGCGCTGTTTCGCTTTTGGCAAGAGTCACGTATTAGTTTCACTGGAGCTGTTGATTACCATTACCTCTAGCCACTCGCGAGTTACACAATTCAAAGTGAACGCATAACAAGTCGCTCAAGCCCGTTCGCGTTGCCCACTCCGGGCTGTTCCCGGCGCTCTTTTTGCGCGCATGTGCAGGATTTGGCAAAAGTGTAAAGCAATCCCACCTAACCATTAAGAGCGTGGGATAAAATCACACTTCCGTGATCAATGGGGCGGGCCATGAATTCCTTGTACGTGTTTCTTGTATTTTTCATGCTGCTGGTGCTGGCGGCGCGCGTGCTGGTATGGCGGCCATACCGCTTTGGGCGTTTTGCAACGTTGCGCCGGATGAACCCCGCCCTGCGGCTATCACTGGGGCTCATGGCGGCGATTCCCCTGGCGGCCGGCGGTCTGTATGTCGCGCTGGAGCTGGGAACCGCACCGCCGGCGCAGGAAAAGGCCGCCGGTAATGTCGCCGATGCGGCAGCAGGCGCGAAACCGGGCGCATCGGCGATCAGCGGCACGGTACGACTGGCGCCGCAAATGATGAAGGCGGTCGCCCCCGATGACGCGGTGTTTGTTTTTGCGCGAACGGTCGGTGGATCGCGCATGCCGCTGGCGGTGCTGCGGGCACGCGGCGCAGACCTGCCGCTGGATTTTGTCCTCGATTCTTCCAACGCCCTGAATCCGGATCGCACCCTGGAAAAGGCCGGAATTGTGGTGGTGGAGGCGCGTGTTTCAAAACGCGGCGACGCAAGGGCGCAGCCGGGCGACCTGCTCGGTCAGCTGGATGGCGTCAAGGCCGGAACGAACGGGGTGGCGGTGGTGATCGACAAGGTGATGTGACCGCGGCAAGCGTGCCGCGGCCTTGCGGCCTTGCGGCACTGCGGCGAGGCGGGTATTCCTGTGCTGGTAAAGATTTCCCACAACGGGTATATGCGCGTGACATAATTTGCGCCTCCAAACCATTCCGGACAGTGACATGTCGGCTCAATTGCCCCCGCCGGCGCTGGTCAAGGCGCTGCGTCATGTGTTGCGACCCATCGTGCGTCTGTTGCTGGCCAAGGGTGTCGGCTATCCCACTCTTTCGGATCTCCTCAAGGAAATCTACGTCAACGTTGCGCAGCGCGAATTCGGCCTGCCGGGAAAGGGACAGACGGACAGCCGCATCACCCTGCTTACCGGCGTGCATCGCAAGGATGTCAAGCGGCTGCGCGAAACCGAGCCGGAGGAGCTCGAGGCCCCGGAGGCGGTTTCCCTCGGCATGCGCGTGGTTTCGGCCTGGTCTACGCCACCGTACACCAACGCGGAGGGGATGCCCGCGCCGCTGCAGCGCCTTGCAAGCCAGGACGCCAAAAAATCATTTGAAAGCCTGGTCGCCTCGGTAAGCAAGGACATTCGGGCGCGAGCCCTTCTGGACGAGTGGCTGCGTCTTGGCGTAGTGCGCATCGACGAGCAGAACAGGGTGATACTCGATACGGCTGCCTTCGTCCCCTCGGGCGACATGGAGCAGCAGGCGTTTTATCTCGGACACAATCTGCACGATCATGCCGCGGCGGCCGTGGCCAACATGATGGCGGGGCGCGGCCTGTATCTCGAACGCAGTGTTCACCACGACGGCCTCGAGGCCGCAACAGTCATCGACCTCGCCAACGAGGCTGAGCGTTCGGGCATGCGCCTGCTGCACAGCCTCAATCGCAAATCCCTGGCCGCCCGCGGGGGCGGCAAGCGCAAGGGACGCGACACCGGGCGCTATACCTTCGGCATCTATTTTTACAGTGAGGCCGGTGACAGGCCGGATGGGGCGCGCGCCAAGCGCAATGTCCCGCCGGCGCAGTCCTGAAAGCGCGGGACGGGGCCCCGGGCTCACTGCGTGCCGAATTTTGCCTCGACCCGTATGCCGAGTTCCTTGAGCATGGGGGTGGGCAGGATGCCCCCGGCGCAGACAATGACCGCATCGTTGCGAAGCTCTTTTTGCACCCCGGCTTCCTCCATTGACACTGTTTGCGGTGCAATGGCGAGGATCCTGGAGTTGAGTGCGACAGTGAGCCGGCCGTCCGCTTCGGCGTCCTTTACACGGTCGCGATTTTTCGGCTTGACCCGGCCGAACGCCTCGCCGCGATAAGACAGGGTGACGGCGGTACCGGGTTGTTCGGCGATGGAAACCGCCGCCTCAATGGCGCTGTCGCCGCCGCCGACGACAATGACCTGCATGCCACGATACTGTTCCGCGTCGATAAGCCGGTAGACCACCTTGGGGTGCTCCTCGCCCGGGACGCCGAGTTTGCGCGGCGTGCCGCGGCGGCCGATGGCCAGCAACAGGTTGCGTGTCAGGTACTCGCGCTTGGGTGTGCGCACGATAAAGCCCCTGCCATCATTCGCGGCCTCGACTTTTTCCATCGGTTCGCCGAAGTTGAGCGGCATGGATACTTTTTCCACAATGTTTTGCCAGAAGGCGAGCAGTGACTCCTTGGAAATTTCTCCGAGCCGCGCCTTCCCGACGATGGGAAGATTGATCGGCTGGGTCATGACGATCTTGTTGCGCGGGTAGTGATAGACGGTGCCGCCGAGGGAGTCTTCCTGTTCGATGGTGGCAAAGCGCAGCTTGTGTTCCATCGCCCCCAGTGTCGCGGTCAGCCCCGCCGGTCCCGCGCCGACAATCAGCACATCGAGGATGCCCTCGCGGCTTTTTTGCTTGGCGATGTTCTGCATCGCCTGTCGCCCCTGTTCGGCGGCCTTGCGCACCAGGCCCATGCCGCCCAGTTCCCCGGCGATATAGATGCCGCGCACATTGGTCTCGAAGGTCGGTTGGACGTAGGGGATGTCCATGCCGCGTTTTTCCGTTCCGAACACCAGGGTGATCGCCTCGGCCGGGCAGGCCGCGGCGCATGCGCCGTGGCCGATGCAGTGGGACGGATTGATGAGTACGGCTTTCCCGTTGACGATGCCCAGCGCCTGCTCCGGGCAGGCCATGGCGCAGGCGCCAGAGCCGACGCAAATTGCCGGGTCAATCACCGGATGCAGGCTGGGCGGTTCTGTTAGTCCGGCGGCCTTGGCCTCTTCGAGGGCCACGCTGGAGCGCGACTCGCGGCGCCGGCGAAGCCGCAAATGACCCCAGAGCAACAGGCTGAGGGGCGTCGCATAAACCAGCCAGATGAAATCGAATGTCATGGCTTTTTCTCCTTCAACTCCCTGCCATCCTTGCCCTGCCTGATGATCTTGCGCCAGTCATCGGCGACATGGCAGCGCTCGCAATCGGTGCCGTAAGTGGCGAAGTGAACGTCTTCCTTGTCGTGGCAGGCAAGGCAGCGCTTGTCCGTCTTGGTGCTGTACAGCGTTGTTTTATGGCATGACTCGCACTTCGCCCTGAGGTGTTTGTTTGCCAGCTTGAACTCGGTCTCGCGATCGTGATCGAAGCGGCCCTCCTTGAAGCTCTTGTCGTTGTGGCAGCTCTCGCATTTTTCACCGAACCGGCCCTTGTGCCCCTTGTCCTTGTCGTCCTTGTCGTGGCAGGCGAAGCAGCGTGTTTCCGTTTTCCCGGCGTAAAGAGGGGCCTGGTGGCAGGCTTCGCATTTTGCCGACCGGTGTTTGTTGGTGAGCTTGAATTTTGTTTCGATATCATGATCGAAGCGGCTGAACTTGAAACCGCGTTCACTGTGGCAGCTCTCGCATTCTTCGCCGAATTTTCCCTTGTGGCCCTTTTCCCTGTCATCCTTTTCGTGGCAGGCATAGCACTTGTCCGGTGTCTGCCGGCGCGTCTTCTCGGCTTTTCCGCTGTTCGGCCTGTCGTCCTTGTGGCAACTCTGGCAGGTCGCCTTGGCGTGCTTTTCCTTCAACGGAAACGTGGTGTCGGCATCGTGGTCAAAGCGGGTGTCCTTCCAGCCTTTTGCCGAGTGGCATTTGTCGCACTTGTCACCGAGTTTGCCCTTGTGCGCGTCGTCGCCACGATGGCAGGCGATGCAGCGTGTCGGGGTCTTTTCCCGATAAAGCGGTGTGCGATGACAGCTTTCGCATTTGGTGCTGCGATGCCTGTCGGCCAGTGCAAAGGTGGTATCACGGTCGTGCCGGAAGGTCGGTTGTTTCCATTTGTCCTCGCCGTGGCATTTTTCGCACGCGGCGCCGAAGTGGCCCTTGTGGGTGTCATCCTTGCGGTGGCAGCTGATGCAGTCGCGCGCGGTGTTGGCGTAGTGCTGGTTCTGGTGGCAGTCGGCGCACTTTGCTTCCGTGTGGGTCAGCCGTAGCGGGAATTTTGTCTTGGCGTGGTCGAAACGCGCATCCTTCCAGTTGCCGTCGTTGTGGCAATTGGCGCATTTCTCGCCAAGTCCGTTCTTGTGCTTGTCATCCTTGCGGTGGCAGGCGACGCATTCGGACGGTGCCTTGCTCCAGGTTTCGCCTTTCTTGTGGCAGCTTGCGCACTCCCTGCCCAGATGCTTGCCCTTTAGCGCGAAGTCGGTCTGGTTGTGGTCAAAGGTCTTGGTATCGAGTTTGACGATCTTTGCTTCGCGCCCCTTGTGCTCGGTATGGCAGCTGCGGCAGGTCTTGTCCTTGAGGCGCCCGTGGTAACCCTGTCCGGACTTCACATCGGCGGCGACCGGCTTGTGGCAGTCGAGGCAAAGCGCCGGCTGCGCCGCGCGTTCCCCGCGCGCATGGCACTTGCCGCACTCATGTTCGGTCTTGGCGTGTCCGGCGATGACCGCGCCTGGCATAAGGGCGGATTCGAGGGTTTGTGCCTGCGCCGTGCCAAACATCAGTAGAAGGACTAGTAGCAGCCAGCGCATCAATTAGTAGGCGTGCACGGCGATGATGTGGGCGAGGGCGGTGAGCAGCAGCATGCCCAGGAACGGGATGTGCACGACGTGCCAGAGCGCAAACAGCTTGACGTAGGTGTTGAACTGCGCAGCCTGCTGTGCCGCGACGAGGGTATCCGCAATCAATGCGCGCGTGCGCCGCTGCGGCGGTATCAGGGTCCGGATGCGGCGGTTGACCGCCTTGCGGCGCCAGCCGAGGCTGGTGAAATGCAACATTCTCCCCATCCTCGACTGTCCTGCGGCGCCGGCGTGCCCGAGGTAGGCGTCGATTTGCGCCCGCACCGCCGGCAGGTTGGCAATGCGCGGGTCGAGTTCGTCAAGGTGACTGGCGAGGGTCGATTGCAATTCGGTCAGCGTGGTTTCTCGTCCGTACAAGCCCTGATGGATGCGCCGGTACAAAAAGCGGCCGATCACGCCGCTTGTCGCCACCAGCAGCATGCTGGTCAGGGCGATCGCCGCATTAAAGGAGCCGACGCGGAACGTCGAATGAAAAAGTATCAGCAGGGGGCCGGCAATGCCGGCGGCCATATGGAAGCGGAACCAGTGGCGCACCGGTCCGAAAGCCTGGGTCCAGCGCTGGCGCTTGCGCAACGGGTAGAGCAGCAGTGCCGCCATCAGAGAGGCTCCGGCCACGCCCAGCCAGTAGGCGAAGTTGGTGGACGATGTGTAGGGCTCGAATTCACGGACGTACCAGGCGAGGATCGCCAGGACCGCCGCGACCGCGAGCACCAGGTGGCGTGTTCCGAGGGGCGAACTTTTTTTGGCGAGCGGTGCGGCACGCGGTTCTGTTTGGACCGAATGCGGCATTTTTACCGCTATTTGCATCGACTGTGTTGACATGGTCCGAGTCCTTGTGGGAAAGTTGCACACGTAGTGAGTGGGAAAATATCACACACATAGTAGGGGTGCAAGGTTTCTCCACCAGCGTGTGTGCGGTATTTCCTCTGTTGCCAGGCCCGTTCAGGACGGGGTATGGCGCTGAACCCCAGTCGGGATAGGAGTGATCAAATGGACTTGAAAAAACTGTTGCTTCGGGTGGCCGCCGCGGTCGGACTAGCGGCGGCTTTTGGCGTGTCGCAGGCGGGCACGATCACCGGTTCGTCCCATGACTTCACCAGCCAGGCCTGGTCGGGGGGGCGCATCTGTGTTGCCTGCCATACGCCGCACAAGTCGGATACCTCGGTAATCTGCTTTGGCACCGGAGCGGACTCGCCTGTCAAAAGCGATTCATCCACCGCGAGGTTGGACGAATCAACCAGCTGCATGTCGCCGGGAACGCGGTCGCCCTCCGCCAGCAGCACGATGTCGCCACACACCAGTTCGCGTCCGGCGATGCGGCGCGCCCGCCCGTCGCGTACCACCAGGGCGCGCGGGCTGGAAAGATCGCGCAAGGCCTCGAGCGAGTGCTCGGTGCGGCGCTGCTGCACAAAGGTGATGCCCATGACGACAAAGACGAAGCCGAGCAGCATGAAGGCTTCGTGACGGTCACCCAGCGCCATGTAAATGGCGCCGCAGGCCACCAGCAGCAGGAACATCGGCTCGAAAACAATGTCGCGCAACAGGCGCAGCACGCCGCGCGGCCGCGAAACAGGCAGTTCGTTGGGGCCGTCGCGATCAAGGCGCAGTTGCGCTTCGGCCTCGCTCAGGCCGCCAGGCAACGGTGGCATCGAGGTATCTGGCATGGCTGCGGGTATTTTTTTCGCGAGCTTGGCGCGCCTATCGAGGCGAAGTTGCGGAGGATTCCGCATGATCCAGGTCTGGGCGCCGCCACGGGTCGACATGGGTCATCAGGTTGAGTACGCGGTGTCGCTGCATGACCAGCTGGCGCGCAGCAACGGCAATGCTATGACCGGCCTCGACGCTGATGCACGCGTCCACCTCGATGTGCGCGTCGACGACGACCATGTCACCCATTTTGCGGGTATGCACATCGTGAACGCTGCGAACCCCCGGTGTTTCCTGCAGCGTGCGGCGGATGGCTTCGACTTCCTTGTCGTCGGCGGCGCGATCCATCAGGTCGTGCAGCGCATCCCAGCCGAATTCCCAGCCCATCTTCGCCACCATGAAGCCGACGATGAGTGCGGCGATGGGATCGAGGATGGGGTAACCGGCGAGGTTGCCGATGATGCCTATGCTCACCACCAGCGATGAGGCCGCGTCGGAGCGTGCGTGCCATGCGTTGGCCACCAGCATGCCCGACTTGACGCGCTTGGCGACGCCGAGCATGTAGCGGAACAGCAACTCCTTGGCGACAAGGGCGCCGGCGGCGACCCAGAGAGCGAGGATGTGCACGGTTTGCACGGTCTCGGGCGCTTCGAGCTTGCGAAAGGCCGACCAGAGCATGCCAACGCCGACGGCCAGGAGCAGTGCGCCCAGTGCCAGCGATGCCGCGGTTTCGAAACGCTGGTGGCCGTAGGGATGGTCTTCATCGGCCGCCTTCTTGCTGTGATGGCTGGCGAAAAGTACGACAAAATCGGCCACCAGGTCGGACAAGGAATGAATGCCATCGGCGACCAGGCCCTGGGACTTGGCCAGCAGGCCGGCGCTGATTTGCGTGACGGTGAGCAGCAGGTTGACGCCGACGCTGACCCAGGTGCTGCGCGATGCCGCCGCGGCACGTTCGGCCGGATTGTGTTCGGTGTCTTCGGGATCGTCGGGGAATTCAGCGAATTTCATGTTGGGCTGGTGCGACGTGAATGTTCAGTTGACAGTTGCAATTGCCCCGCAGGACCGGTTGTAACTAGGGCCTGAACCACATCAGTCGCAGGGTGTTGTCGCGCTTTAGGTAATGATGATACAGCGCCGCAGCAGCGTGCAGTCCGATCAAGGCATAACCCGCTGTCGCGAGGGTTTCGTGAATTTCCTTTAACCATTTGGCCTGTGCGCGGCTCTCACCGACCAGTGCCGGCAGTTCAATACCGAAAAACGGTACCGGGGTTCCTTTTGCGCTGAGTGTCATCCAACCCAGCAGGGGCAGGGCGATCATCAGCGCGTACAGCGCCCAATGCACGGCTTTGGCAATTTTCGCCTGCCATGCGGGCAATGCCGGCTCTATCGCCGGGGCGGAGCCGCCAAGCCGGATCAACAGGCGCAGCCATGCCAGGAAAAACACCGACAGTCCCAGCATGTAATGCCAGGTCGCCACCGCCTCGCGCCCGGCACTTGCCTTGGGGAAAATCGACTTGAATTCCATGCTGGCATAGACCGCTACGATCAGCGCCAGCATCAGCCAGTGGAGCAGGATGGATAGCCAGCCATATCCGGCGGTGGTGTTGGTGCAGCGCGTTGTCACTTTTTTACCCCGGGATTGATTCGGTTTGCGGGCGCCGGCGGTGCATCGCC